>SDWN01000582.1 GCA_004195305.1 Neptunomonas sp.
ACGAGCTGGAACAGCTGGAGCAGGTGATGCTGGCAAAGACGGGCGAACTGCGGCGTCGATTGGCGGATTGGCGCTAAGCCCTATTGACGTTACCCGGCTGGTGTACCGTTGCGCCAGCCAATCCTGCTTGGCTGACTGATTCTGAGCAGCACGTATTCTGCACCGCCTTCCTATACACCCTATCAGCCTCACCGCTTAAGCTGGGCGCAGCAGCTATCGCCCACAGGAAACACCCGCACAAACCTCGACACAATCACCACCGCCCGCGCAGTGCGGGTAGCGGTGATGTTGCTGATTAAGAGCCGCTGTCGATCCACAGCGTCTTGATATTACAGAACTCCAGCATGCCGTAACTGGACAGCTCACGGCCCAACCCCGATGCCTTGATGCCACCAAAGGGTAAGCGCACATCACTGCCGACCTGGGCATTGACGAAACAACAGCCCGCCTCCACCCGGCGCGCAAACGCCTCGCCACGCTCGGTATCGGCGGTCCAGACACTGGCACCCAAGCCAAACCGCGTGGCATTGGCCAACCGCAGCGCATCCGTCGCATCTGTAGCCCGAACAATGGCCGCCACCGGACCGAACAGCTCTTCATCGAAGGCGGTCATCCCCGGTTGCACATGATCAAGAATCGATGCCGGATAGAAGTAGCCGGGGCCAGACGATAACTCACACCCCAGAACAGGACGTGCGCCCTGGTAGATGCTGGCCTGCACCTGGGCATGTAAACCTGCTCGCAGATCTTCCCGCGCCATCGGTGCCATGCCGGTACTCTGCGCCTTCGGGTCACCCGGCAGCAGACTCGCCGCCCGCGACTGCAGCCGCTCGACGAACGCATCCGCGATCGCCTCCACCAGAATGAACCGCTTAGCTGCGATACAGATTTGACCGGCATTACTAAACCGCGAGCGTAGCGCCACCTCTACAGCCTGATCCAGATCGGCATCTTCGAGCACCACGAAGGGATCCGAGCCACCGAGCTCCAGTACCGCTTTTTTCAGATTCTGACCCGCCAGCGTCGCGATCCTACGACCGGTCTTCTCACTACCGGTAAAGGCAACGCCCTGGATACGGTCGTCGGCGATCAATGCTTCGGTCTGCTCGACTGAGATCAACAGCGTGGCGAAAACACCGACAGGCAAACCCGCCTCTCGCAATACGGCCTCTATCGCCAGGGCGCACCGAGGCACATTAGGCGCATGCTTCAGCAGCGCGGTATTACCCGCCATCAGCGTCGGCGCCAGGAACCGGAACACCTGCCATAGCGGAAAATTCCACGGCATGACCGACAGCAGCGTGCCCAGCGGTTCAAAGCTGATCAGACTTTTACTTGCCGCGGTCTCGACCCGCTGATCCGCCAATATCATCGCAGCCTGCTCGGCATAGTAATCGCAGGCCTGGGCGCATTTTTCTACCTCACCCAACCCTTCACGCTGTAGCTTGCCCATCTCCTCGGTCATCAACCCGGCCAGGTGGACCCGGTTGCTGCGCAACCCCTGAGCGATCCGTTGCAGATACCCTGCGCGTTGCTCAACACTGTAACCCCGCCAGATAGATGCAGCCTGGGCCGCCTCAGCCAGCTTGGCCTCCAACTGATCGGCGGTTAAATGATCAAAAACCTCAGAGACAATCCCGGTAGCCGGATTGCGCGATTCCATACTCATCGTTATCACTCCTTAAATGCGAGAAAGCCACTGCGTAACAATGGCTCTCTGAAAATTCAATTGAAGGTTACGAATCAGCCCCACTGGAGTCAACAGCAATCCGCTACCTTCCGGGAGTCTGTCGGGCTTGACCGATCGTAGCGAGGGGAAACCGGTTTGAGGCAGTTTTTTCGATCTTTCGAGGCGATAAATCGGCAGGAAAGCCGATTTACACAGCAATAGCTGCCCGTAGGGCAAGCTGCAGGGACGCAGCTTGTGAATAGCAAGCTATTTAACGAGGAAGATCGGTAAAAATGACCAAATCCGGTTTCTCCACAGTAGATTAGTGTTAAGTCCGTAGACTCTACAGTCAGGTCCGTTGCTCACCGTGATACAGCCGCACCACATGAC
>SDWN01000200.1 GCA_004195305.1 Neptunomonas sp.
GTTCCAGTTGACAATGCCAGCCCGGCTCTGCAGCAGGAACTGCTCGTACTTGGCGCGGCTATCGCTGAGGATGCCGGCGGACAGTCCGTAGCTAGTGCGGTTGGCCAGGGTAATGGCCTGATCGAAACTGTCGTAGCGGATCAGCTGCAGCAGCGGGCCGAAGTACTCGTCATCGGGCAGATCGTCGATCGCGCTGACATCGATCAGCGCCGGTGAAATCAGCCCTGTACCGGCTTCGAGCTTACGTGCTTCGACGAGGCTGACGCCGCCAAGGGCCTGCAGCCGGGCTTGGGCGGCAAGAATGCCGTCGGCCGCCTGTTCGGAGATCAAGGATCCCATAAAGGGGGCGGGTTCGTCGTTGTAGCGACCGACCCGGATCTGTTTGACCGCCGCGGTCAGCGCAGCGATAAAAGCATCTCCGGCTTCTCCGGTTGGGACCAGCAAGCGTCGGGCGCAGGTACAGCGCTGTCCGGAGGTGATATAGGCCGATTGCAGGGTATCGTGTACCGCCGCTTTCAAGTCGCTGACATCATCGACGATCAGCGGATTGTTACCGCCCATCTCCAGCGCCAGAATTTTTCCGGGATGACCGGCGAACTGTTGGTGCAGCAGGTGGCCGGTGCGCGAACTGCCGGTAAAGAACAGCCCGTCGATCTCCGGGTGCGCCGCCAGTGCCATGCCGGTTTCCTTCTCACCCTGCAGCAGGTTGAGCACACCCGCTGGCAGCTCCGCTTGCTGCCACAGCTGCAGCATCAGCTCGGCCACCTTGGGAGTCAGTTCGCTGGGTTTGAGCGCCAGGGTGTTACCCGCCAGCAGTGCCGGTACGATATGACCGTTGGGCAGGTGGCCGGGGAAATTGTACGGGCCGAAGATGGCCACGACGCCGTGGGGCTTGTGCCGCAGCCTCGCCTTGGCACCGGCAACCTCGGATTCTTTGCTGCCGGTGCGCTCCTGGTAGGCACGGATCGAAATCTCGATCTTGCCGATCATCGCCGCCGCCTCGGTGCGGGTCTCCCACAGCGGTTTGCCGGTTTCCAGGGCGATGGTATCGGCCAGTTGTTCACGCTGTGCTTCCAGTTGCGCGGCGTAGGCGCGGACTTTTTCTACCCGTGCCTCAAAGCCCGCAGCAGCCCAGGCCGGGAACGCTTGGCGTGCGGCTATAAGGGCTTGATCCACCTGAGCGGCGCTGGCGCTACGGCCTTCCCAGATCACGCTCTCTGCAGAGCCTGCCGCTTGCGCCGGATTGTATGAACAGAATGCCGGGCCTTGGCCCTCGACCCACTGACCGTTAATAAACAGAGATGCAGTCATCTTAGAAACTCCTGGTTGCAGACAGCGGCACCACACGTACGGTGTCTCCGGCCTGAACATTCAATGCGTCGGCCGTAGCCGGGGTTAGGGTGACGATATGGTTGCCCTCAAAGGAGACAGGACTTAAACAGCAGCGAAACAGTTGCAACTGGCTGTTGGCGATCATAAAGGGCTCGCCGCTGGCAGGCTGATCGCTGAGGTGGACCTTGCAGTAACGGCTCTCACGCACCACCCGTATATCCTGCACCCGGGTTTCCAGCACCGGACCGGCATCGAAGATGTCGACATAGCCGGTGTAATGAAACCCTTCGCTTTCCAGCAAGCGCCGTGCCGGGGTGGTGTTGTCATGGGTATGACCGATCACCTCTCGAGCCGCTTCAGGCAACAGGTTGGTATAGATCGGGTTGCGCGGCATCAGCTCGGCGATAAACACTTTATTCTGTCCCGACAACTGGTCCGCCTGGGCAAAATCGATCGAGAAAAAGTGTCGCCCGAGACCTTCCCAGAACGGCGAGACACCTTCGCTGTCGGAATAGCCGCGCATCTCGGCAATGACATTTTCGGTGAAGCGCTTGGAGAACTCGGCCATAAACATAAAGCGCGATTTGGACAGCAGGCTGCCGTTCTTGCTGTGGCGGTAATCGGGATCCAGAAACAGGGTGCAGATCTCGGAATCGCCGGTATGGTCGTTGCTCAGCGTCAGGGTGTTGATCGGGTTGTACACGTTGAGTTCACGCGAGGCGTGCACCAGAGTGCCAACACGGTAGTTATACCAAGGCTCATGCAGCCCCACCGCCGACTCGATGCCGCACAGCCCAACGATCTGCTCGGTACTGCTGTCTTCGAGCACAAACAGATACAGCGCTTCGGCCAATGGCTCCGTGGCAGCAAATGATGCCAGGGCCCAATCCAGTTTTTTACGCACCGCCGGTTCGTCGGGCTGCAAGGAGGTAAACCCGGGACCGGTTTTGTGCGACAGCGCCCAGAGCGCATTCCAGTCTTGGCTTTGGATAGGTCGAATCAACATCATACGGGGCGTAATCCTTATTCTGTCTGAATCCTGTCCAGGCATGCGCGCTGGCAAAACAGGGGCAATCTCGCAAAGGTCTGTCGTAAAGCGCTGTCGCGAAGGTGAATATCCTTCGCAACTGTGATTGTCGGTCTGTGAGATCTGCTGTGGCTCAGGGGTTGAGTGGCAGGGCTCGCAACGGGTCACCGCCAGCGACGCCGAGCTGCTCGGCAACCGTAGTACCGAGCCGGGGCTGCTGCAGATCCAGCGATGTTAGCAGGCAGCGGAACCGGCTCAGTTCGGTATTGCAGACCAGCGCCATCGGCGCGCTTGTCGGTTCATCGGCGGTACAGTCGGCATTAAGCGGCTGACTATCCCGCAGGCTGCGGATCTGATCGGTGCGCAGCTCCAACGTCGGACCGGCGTCAAAAATATCGACGTAGCCTCGATGCTCGAAACCTTCGGCGTTGAGCAGCTCGACGATGGGCTCGATATCCGGCCGTGGCTGGCCGATGGCCGCTTGGGCCGATTCGGGCAGGATCGGTACATAGACCGGGTAGTGCGGCATCAGATCGGCAATAAAGCTTTTGGACTGAATTCCGGTCAGGTAGTTGGCACGGGAAAAATCCATACTAAAGAAATGCCGCCCCAGCGCCTCCCAGAACGGCGATTTTCCGTCGTTATCCTGAAGCCCCTGCAGCTCGACCAGAGTACGATCACCGAAGCGTTGCCGGTGACAGGCCATAAACAGCATCCGCGCCCGTGACAGCAAGTTGAGGTTGTCATCAGTGCGATGTTCGGGGGCCAAAAACAAGCTGCACAGGCTGCTGGATCCGGTGTGATCCTGGCACAGATGCAGTGCCGGAATCCGATTATGGATCTGCAGATCGCTGGAGGCGTGAACCACTTTTTCGATCCGGTAGCTGTAGAACGGCGAATCCAGACCGACCGAGGCGTCGATGCCGCAGACTCCGAGGATCTCACGGCTGTCGGTATCTTCGAGCACAAAGTGATAGGTTTCACCGCTGGGGCTCTCGACCTCCTTGCGCAACGCCTGCTGGGTACCGGCGATCATCTCGGACAGATGATCGCGATTGGCAGGCAAGGTCGACATGCTCCCCCCGGCGACGACGGCTAGTTGCTCCAGCGCCGGAAGGTCAGCAAAGGTGATGGGTCTTACGATTAACATCAGGTTCTCTCCAACCAGCTCAGGTCATCGCTGGACGCTAGTTTCATCAGCAGCAGCGCGCTTAGTTTGGCACGCTGGCTCAGGCTGCTGACCAGTAGGTATTCGTCAACACTGTGAATTTTGCCACCCTGCACCCCCAGGGTATCGACATTAGGCAGCCCGGCGGCAGCCAGATTATTGCCATCGCAGCAGCCTCCGGTGGGCAGCCAGGCCAGCGCCATATCCAGGCTCTGGCCGCACTCGCGAACCAACTCAAACAATTTGAGGTTAGTCGGGGTCAACAGTTTGGGCTTGCGGCCGAAGTGGCCGTGCAGCTCGATGCTAAGGCCGTCGCGTCGATTGATCTCGGCCAGCAAGGCATTGATCTGCGCCAGGCACCAGGCCTCGTCTTCGGGCTGCTGCAGACGAATATTGAAGCGCGCCAAAGCCGAGTCTGGGACGCTATTGACCGCGCCGCCGCCCTGAATATAGCCCGGGTTGAGCGTTACTCCTGGGCGCTGGCCATTGAGGTCATCCAGACCACTGATAAAGTCGCACAGGGCGCGGATGGCGTTGCGGCCCAGATGGTGCTCACGCCCGGCGTGCGCAGCCAAGCCGTTGGCCACCACGGTAAAGTTACCGCTGCCTTTGCGCTCGCCAGCCAGATTGCCGTCGGCGAAACTCGGTTCGTAGATCAGTCCGAGATGGTGCCGAGCGGCCGCTTCTGCAAGCAAGGGCGCCGAGCTGAGTGAACCGATCTCTTCGTCGGGATTGAGTAACACTTCCCAACCGATATTCTCCGCCCAGGGACTGCGTTCGAGGGCTTCGAGCGCCTTGAACATCAGTACCAGACCGCCCTTGAGGTCGGCGACACCCGGACCGTTGAGGGTATTTTCATCTAGCCAGCTAATGTCCTGAAACGGGTGATCGACGGCAAAAACCGTATCTAGATGGCCGCACAAGAATACTTGCAGCGGCGCTTGTGGACGCTTGCGAATGCGCAGCGCCCGGCCCAGCGGTTGCTCCACCGTTGCGCCCTTGCTGTCGACCGACCGGTATGGCGCGACCTCGATAAACTCTCGCTCTCCGCCCAGCACCCTGCTGATGCGATCAAAGGCATCCGCGACGGCATTCACGCCGGCCGCATTGAGCGAACCCGAGTTGATGCGCGACAGCTCGATGGTGGAATCGAGCATCTGCTGCTGCTGGCTATCCAGCCATTCAAGCCAGGGTGCAAAGGGCTGATCAGAATGCATCGGGTTGCCTCGGTTTCATGTATGCCGCGTTATTGGAGCTGTTAACCCTAAGTATTAATGAAATCGAGGCGAATAACTGTTGTCGATGGGACATCAATTTCGTGATTTTTACCCGCGCTCATTAATGGCGTCACCGATCGATGACTCGACGCTGGGCGGGATCAAAATTGCTGATCAACGGCAGTAAAAGATTGGCTATCAAGCCTGCGCAGGGCGCAGGCTTGAGACCGTGCCAAAATTTCCTGCAGCTTGCCTGCCTTGGAACGTAGGCCTGGATCACCGGGTGGGTGATCTTGTGTAGATGCAGGTCGCGGCGTACCAGCGCCATATTGACCGAGGCCACCAGAAGCGGCACGTCCTCGGTGAGGATTTCGATCAGGGTATGGGTCGAGTGCCAGCCATACTCTCCATGACTGGGGTTGTAAGCGCGAACCTGCGCCGAGCCAGGTTGTAGGAAGCGACCCGGAGTGTTGAGCAGATGACATTTGCGCTGTCCGGGCGATGGAATCGAGATCAACTGACGCTATTCTTACTCTGTCGAAAGAGTTAAAGCCTGAAGCTCGGCTTCGATTAACGACCAGGAAAAATAGGGGCTACATTTTGCCAGTGCCAATGTTTAATAAAATCAACATGCGTAATATATAGCCACATACAAAAACAATAAAACAGGAATGCTACCGGGTGACTCCGTCTGATCTCTTCACCACTGCTGGCCGCGGCCCGATGCGTTTCGGATTCCTGCTGCTGCCCAACTACTCACTGATCGCCTTCTCCTCGGCCATCGAGTCGTTACAGATGGCCAACTGGGTCAGCGGAGAAGAACTTTACCGCTGCTCACTGATCAGCCGCGACGGCGAACCGGTGATCAGCTCCAGCGGTGTCAAAACCCTGGTTGATACCAGCCTGGAGGCTTCTAGCCTCGATGGCAGCGAAGGTCTGGATGTGATTCTGGTCTGCGGCGCCAGCCCAATCGCCCGCACCGGTAACGAGGAAATTATCGCCTGGTTACGGCGTCAGTCGCGTTCTCGGGTGGCCTTCGGCGGCATCGGTACCGGCTCTTATCTGCTGGCCTGCGCCGGGTTACTGGAGGGATTCAAGGCGACAATTCACTGGTGGGATCTGGCCAACTTACGCGAGGAGTTTCCGCAAACCAAGATCACCAACAACCTGTTTGAGATCGATGGTCGTCGCTACACCTGCAGTGGCGGCACCGCGGCGATGGATATGATGCTGTTTCTGATCGGTTTGGAGCATGGCTCGGAGCTGGCCGCGTCAATCTCCGAGCAATTTGTCTGCGAACGTATTCGCACCCCCGACGACCTGCAGCGCATCCCCCTCAAAGTGCGTGTCGGCGCCAATCAGCCCAAGTTGATCGAGGCGGTGACGCTGATGGAGGCGAACATCGACGAGCCGCTGAGTACTGATGATCTGGCCCGCCATGTCGACGTGTCCCGACGACATCTGGAGCGACTGTTTAAGAAGCATCTGCAAACCGTACCGTCAAAATTTTATCTGCAGCTACGGATGGAACAGGCACGGCAATTGTTGCAGCAAAGCGACAAGGCCATCCTACAGATCGGTCTTGACACCGGGTTTTCCAGTGCCTCGCATTTTAGTTCCGCTTATCGCAATCACTATGGCATCAGCCCACGTGAGGAGCGCAAGATCCGTAGCGAAGCACCGCGCGAGCCGACTCAGCGGTCGACGCTGCATACGCCCTGATGCAACCCCTGTCGACGAATTAGTCCAATCGATCATTGTTCTGCAGGTGTATTTTCCGGGCTCTGCCCGGCTTTCTTAAGCGGACACTCGCAACCAGATAACACCAGAGACCCCTCTCGGCCATAGGAGCCGCTTAACAAGGGCTGGATCCAATGCTTGTTGCCGACCTAAATCTGTCTTTTCGTAAAGCTTGCGATGGCCGTGTTTGCAGCTGAAACTACATTAAGATTATGAACGTGATATTAGCCACATAATAAAAGAAGGTATTGCATGGAGTTTCTGAAAACGTTTGGCCTATTTGTCATCACGGCTATTGCAGAAATAGTCGGTTGTTATCTGCCATATCTTTGGCTCAAGCAGGATCGCTCGGTTCTTCTTTTGGTTCCAGCAGCCTTAAGCTTGGCAGCATTTGCTTGGCTTCTTACCTTGCATCCTCACGCAGCAGGGCGTGTATATGCAGCATATGGTGGGGTTTATATCAGTGTGGCACTGATGTGGTTGTGGGTCGTGGATTCTGTTCGTCCTACCGTTACTGACTGGATCGGGGTCGGTGTTTGCTTGATAGGTACGGCGATTATCATGTTTGGGTCACGTTATACCTTGTAGGGTCATTTCGAACAGGCTGTCTATCGCAGCACAGTTGGGTAAACCCCCACCTGTGCATTGGGCTGCCATTGACTCAAGGCTACTTTCTAGCCGAACCAGTTCATCGATCTTATTTCTAACAACGTGCAAGTGGCCCAAGACGACTTGCTTGACCTCATCGCATGAGTAGTCGCCATCGGTTAGCTCCAACAAGTTCCGCACCTCTCCCAGCGTGAAGCCCAGTCGGCGAGCCTTACAGATGAACATAAGCCGTTTCTGCAAGCTTTCCTGGTACTCGCGATGCCCTCCCTCGGTTCTGGTAGGGGCTGGCATTAAGGAGATCTTTTCGTAATAACGGATGGTTTCGATATTGCAGCCAGTTAGCTTTGACAGCCCGCCAATGCTCAACGCCACACATTTTTTGGCCATCAAACTTTCTCCACCTCACCTCTTGAACCTGTAGTTACTACAGGTTTTATACTTAGGATAGCATGGGCAGTGGAGCGCAGAGAATGGGTCTTGGTCAAAAATCTGGTAACAAACACTGGAGAGCATGACTTGTTCAGCCTGTCCCTTCATCGTCAAGAAATCATTGCTCAAGGCAGAAGGTGTCACCGAGGCCAGCGTGGATTTTGGCCAGAAGAGCGCCAATGTGACGTTCGATGATGAGCAAAGCTCAATCGCTCAGCTAACCACTGCCACGGCTAACGCAGGTTATCCATCTGCATTACAGGAGTGACATTCTATGGGCAGCTGCTGTTCATCCAATTCAGTGGAGGTTAGGACCGATGCCAGGCAAGCGGCCCAATGCCCTTGTTGCGGTACTTCGGCAAAACCCGTTGGCAAAGCCACACTTATGCACCAGGTGGTCGCCCCGCTTAATCAACAACTACCGCCCGATACTTTCTTCTTCTGCTCCGCTCATGGTTGCGAGACCGTGTACTTCTCCAATGCTGGTGCAGTGATTAAGACTGCTCAGGTTCGCTCGGAGGTCGGCCAGAAATCAACAAAGTCAGATCGAGTCCTTTGTTATTGTTTTGATGTTAGCCATTTTAGGGTGATGAGGGAGATCGCAACAACAGGGTTCAGTACCAGCAAAGCCTTTGTGGTGGAGCAAACGAAGCTAAAGAATTGTGCTTGCGACACCAGAAATCCATCGGGCAAGTGCTGCCTCAAGGAGTTTCCCAAATGAGTAATGAAATCATCCTGGAATCCGTGCTCACTTGCCCAGAATGCGGTGCTCAAATTAAAGAAACCATGCCTACGAACAGCTGCCAGTATTTCTATCAATGCCCACAATGCAATACGCTGTTAAAGCCTAAAGAGCAGGATTGTTGTGTTTTTTGCAGCTACGGATCAGTTCCATGTCCACCTGTTCAAGCAGTAAGAAGATCGACACCCTAAAGATATGATATTCGATAACAGACCAAGGTGCTAAACGATGAAGAAACCCACAACTCTACTCAAAACGGGCATTATCGGAAGTCTCATCGCTGCGTTGTGCTGCTTTACCCCTGTCGTGGTTGTACTGTTTGGGGTGGTAGGACTCTCCTCTTTAGTTGGCTATCTTGATTACGTGTTGTTGCCCGCCCTTGGGGTTTTTATCTGCATTACCATTTACGCGATGGCACGTCAGCTCCGTGGCTAACTTACCGTAGCAGGCCAGCACTCCCAACGCTGATTCGGCCTGTTACGAGCGGCACGTTTGTGTCGATAAAGAGCGTTTGTGCTGGTCAGGACTCTCAGAAGCTGAGGGGCGCTTCACTTAACCATTGCGGTCACTCGCGGGGCTCTAGCCAGCACAAAGGAGTCGTTCAGGAGAGGATGGGAGGCGGCTACTTCAAGACATAGCCAACCTTAGGGGCTGGCTAACATTCAAGTCGATTCTTGCTCTTCATTTCGAAGCCGCACTCATGACTCGATAGGGCGTGGCATAGGCCAATGTCATGCCTTACTAGCAGCTTAAGCAGCCACCTCCACCACATCGTTATTCAAACGTACCTGGAATACAGGCACGCTGAGGCTGTCGTCCTCCTGGCAGACGCCGGATGCCAGGCAGTAGTGGTGCTTGTACAGCGGCGAGGCGACCGACGTGACTTCGCCGAGTTGGGCCAGCAGCCCGCGCGACAGTACGTTGGCCTTGCCCGCCGGGTCGTAGTTGCCGATGGCGAACAGCCGGTCGGTGCGGGCCTGGCGAAAAATGGCAACCTGCTCGCCGTTGACCAGCGCGCAGACACCGGTGTTGGGAGCGATTTCATGAAATTCACAGACGGTTGTCCAATTCATTGCGAGTACCTCGTAGAACGGTGTTGGGGGCTTCAGCTGGCCTTGGCGATCAGCTTGTCGGGGGTGATCTCTCCGCCAGCGATTCGGGGTACCACCGAGTAGGTACCGTCTTTCTGCATGTTACCCAGGTAGATATCGTTGGTGTCCTGCAGGCCGATATGCTGGTTGTCGAGGACGTAATCGTTCCAGCCGCTGGCGAGGATGGTACCGATGGCGGCGCGTACGTCGCCCTTGCTGACATCGTGGCAGGAGCAGATCTGCGCGGTTTCCGGCAGTGCCGCGACGCCGAGGCCGGTCTGGCCGTCGTCGTTACGACTCGGTAGGATCAGCGCTTCGGGAAATTCCGGCAGGGTGATCTGGTTGAGCATATATTGCAGCAGGGTGCCGTAATCCTCGGCATCACCGACCAGTACGGCGCCGAGCAGCAGCTTGTTGTCGGCGCTGACAACGATCTTCTTGTACACCTCTGCGGGTTGGTTGTAATAGGTGTAGCTCTGCGCGCCGGGCGTCACCCCCTGGGCATCGCCGATCGAGGCGACATCGACGCCCATTAGCTTGAGCTTGGTGCTCATGTCAGCACCGTCAAAGGTTAGGCACTGTTCACCCCCGGCAACATGGCTGGCGGCCACCTTGGCCATGGCGTAGCCGGGTGCGACCAGGCCGAAGATCCGGCCGCACCAGAGGGCACATTCGCCGATGGCGTAGATATCCGGGTCGTTGGTCTGACACTCGTTATTGATGACAATGCCGCCGCGCTCACCGATCGTCAAACCGCTGCTGCGGGCCAGTTCGTCCTGCGGACGGATGCCGGCGGAGAAGATCACCAGATCGGTTTCCAGGGATTCGCCGTCGGCGAACTCCATCCGGTGGGTGCAGCTTTCACCGGCGACGATGCGGCTGGTGGCCTTGTTCAGATGCACACCCACACCCAGATCGGCGATCTTATCCTTGAGCAGCTTGCCGCCGCCCTCGTCCACCTGTACCGCCATCAGTCGCGGCGCGAACTCCACTACGTGCGCTTCCAGCCCCAGA
>SDWN01000814.1 GCA_004195305.1 Neptunomonas sp.
GATTGCTACCGTTAAGATCGGCCCCGGGAAACTGGGCACGCAGCAGTTTAGCCTGCGACAGGTTGGTTTGCAGCAGGCTGGCTGAACTCAGGTCAGCACGCTCCAGTTCGGCCCAGCGCAGATCCGCATTATCCAGTATGGCTCCCTGCAGTGTGGCGCCATTAAAACGCGTGCCGGTCGCCGTTGCACCCGTCAGGTTAGCCTGATTGAGGTTGCTGTTGTTGAGGTTAGCCATACCCAGGTTGGCTCCCGACAAGTCTTTGCCCTGCAGGTCGCTATCGGCCAGGTCGCATTCGAACCAGTCTACTTTTGGGCCAGCGGGATCGCTGCAGGCAGCCTGGCTGGGAGAGGCGGTCGCGAGCAGGAGCGTGCCGGTCAGGAGTAACGCATACTGAGGTCTGTTGCAGGATCGGATCATGGAGATATCAGCTATAGGCTAGGTAGCGGGTAGTTTAGCAAATTCTGATGGGTTGGTGTGCCTATGTGCTGGCGGATTCAGCCTGTCAGGAGATAGGCAGGCCAAGCCGACGCAACACTCTAGTGAGGTCGTTGGTGGCTTTATTGATCTGTTGGAGTGCTTGCGGGAAGTCCTGCGTTGCCGCTAAATCCTGTGCTTTACGGTACGAAATGTCGCACTCGGCGAGTGCTTTACGGGACCATGTATACCGGGTAGGGACTTTTCCATCGGGTATCACCATTTCAAACAGCTGCAGCAAGCCCTTGTAGCGCTCAACCTCGTATTGGTACTGTTGCTCCGGGGTGTCGAGCGTGTTGCTGTAGACGATGGTGGTACCGCCCTTTAAGGCCGAAACGGCGGTGATGGTCAGCATATAGGCTTCGTTGAGTACCTCGTTGGCTTCGCCATAGTTTTGGTGCTGCCCAAGTTGCGCTGCCAGCTGCATCGTGCTGCTCAGTTGGCGTTGATCCAAAGGGCTCGGCTGCTGGCTCTGCACGACCGCTTTCTGTACATACAGGCGGAAAGATTCGATGCTTACCGACAACTCGTTGAAGCGGGTGTGCTGGGCGCTCCCTTTGTCGGTGGCGCTCGCCACCGTTGCGGCGGCAGCGGAGTAGCGCTGCATCGATTGCTCAATGTTTTCAGCAGCCGTGCTTAGCTGTCCGGTTGTCAGTGCTTGCTGGGCAACGGTGGCGTGATCGCGCGCAAGGGCCAGGCGCTGCTTGGCGAGGACATCGTCGCCGTTGGCGATGTTTCGGCTGCTGGATGAGTTTTCCAGCATGCGCTGCATAAGACTGAGTTTTTGTTGCAGCAGTTGCTGATCGATCTCGCTTTTGTCGGCAGTTGCTGCCTGAAGGGCAGAGCCGGGAAGACCGGCCAGGCTAAGCAGTGCCAAGGCTATCAGTAGGGTCTGTCGTTTTGTCGTCATGATTTCGATTATCGCTGCTCACTAAGATGTTTAGTTGTATTGATAATTCGCATTTTGGTAGTGTACGGGGTTGCTCGTTATCCGTAAATAAGTAGGGTCTTTATAAGTAGGTTGGTTGTTTTTTGATCTGGATCGATTACGCCAGTGTATAGACCTGATAATATACGCTGGTTTAAATTTAGCCAGTTATCGCAGAGGTCTCGCGTTGAGAGTAGCAAGTATAGTACTTCGTTCGGTATTGATGTTGTCGGCAGTTGTCGGGTTGACGTTATCCTCTACGCACGCCGCCTCGGGATATTCCTTGGTAGAAGCGGTCGACGACGCAGGTCGGCAGCGGATGCTGACGCAGCGAATTCTTAAGGCCTATGCCCAAGTCGGCCTGGGTGTGCAGAAACCGCAATCTGAACAGGAGTTGGTTGAGGCGGTTGGGTTGTTTGAAACCCAGTATCGGCGTCTGTATCAGTGGCAGCATGAACCTAAAGTGGCTGAACAGCTGGAGCGGGTAGGGCATCTGTGGCAGGTCTATAAGCCGTTGAGTCTGGGCAAGGTGAGTGCGCCTGGAGCTCAGAGACTGCTGGGTTTGAGTGAGTCGCTGTTGTCTGAATCCGATCGATTGGCTGTCTCTTATACACATCT
>SDWN01000815.1 GCA_004195305.1 Neptunomonas sp.
AAGATGTGTATAAGAGACAGCCTGAATCGACGGATGATCCGTTAAACCGATTGCCAGTTTTCACCGATGGACGTGGGTATCCAACGTACAAGGTCCTTATCACTATCGTCAAACCCATTAAGAGGAAGCCTGTTTATTTTAAGTTCTATTTAACCAAGGCTTAAAGCATACGCAGGACCTGAAATAACAATAAAAGAGGGCTTTTTATGAGCACCGAACACGCTATAACTAACCGCACCCTGATCGAGAGGTTGTCCATGTCAAACTCTCAAGATTCCAATCAAAAGCCCTTGGTCGCTGCCTTAGCCAGCCAAAACCATGCCGAGACCCTCAAGGACAGCGAAGCTCTGGAGTTAGTCCAGCGCCGTCACGCCCATCTGGGCGGGTCAATCTTGTTCTACAAGGAACCGGCTCATATCGTCAAAGGCGAAGGGATCTGGCTGTATGACAACAAGGGAAACAAATACCTCGACTGCTACAACAATGTCGCCTCGGTCGGCCATTGCCACCCTCGTGTCGTCGAGGCGCTCTCGACACAGGCCGCACAGCTCAACACGCACACCCGCTATCTGCATGAAAGCGTGGTTACCTATTGCGAAAATCTAGCCGCAACGATGCCCGATGGCCTGGATGTCGTGATGCTGACCTGTACCGGCTCAGAAGCCAACGACCTGGCGATGCAGTTGGCCCGAATGATGAGTGGCAATCAAGGCGCGGTGGTGATGGAGAACAGCTACCACGGCAACACCACGCTCATTGCCTCACTCTCGACCTGCCTGAGCGCGGCGGACAACCGTCCTGATTATGTCGCCGCCATCGAACCACCTAACACCTACCGAGGGCCGTTCCGCGCCGGTGAGGCAAATCTGGGGCAGAAATACGCCGATCTGGCAGATGAGGCGATTGCCGTGCTCCAAGCCAGTGGCCAAGGTGTCGCCGCCTTTATGTGTGACGCGGTATTCGATACCCAGGGTTCACTGGAAGCGCCAAAGGACTATTTTCAGCAGGTCTACGCCAAGATTCGCGCCGCCGGAGGTCTGTGTATCGCCGATGAAGTGCAGGCCGGTTTCGGTCGCACCGGCAAGATGTGGGGCTTTGAAAACTTCGACGTGGTGCCCGATATCGTCACCCTCGGTAAGCCGATGGGCGCTGGACACCCGATTGCCGGGCTGGTTACCAGCCGGGCAATCGCCGACAGGTTCGCCGAACAGGCGTTCTACTTCAACACCTTCAGCGGCAACCCCGTATCGACGAAGGTGGGCGACACGGTACTGGCGATCATCCAGCAACAACAGCTGGCCCAGAACTGCGCTGATGTGGCGCTCCATCTGCGTACAGAGCTCGCTAAGTTGCAGCACAAGCACCCACTGATCGGTGATGTTCGCGGCCTGGGGATGTTTATTGGCATCGAGCTGGTGCGCGATCGCGACAGCCTCGAACCTGCCCGTGAGGCAGCCCTGATCATCGCCGAACAGATGAAAGCCGAAGGGATCCTGATCGGTGCCACCGGACGTTACGGTAACGTCATCAAGGTTCGTCCACCGCTGGTGTTCTCCAAAGACAATGCCGACCTGCTGATCGAGAAACTGGATAAGCTGCTAAGCGAGCTCGCTAGCTGATCAGCCTCATTCCTCATCACACATACAATAACAAGCAAGCTGAGTAATATTATGAGCGACTTCTACCAACTCTCATCTAAGCAACAGGCCGAGCGACTGGAACAGCTGGCCCGCAAAGCGTTGCAGCACTACCCCATTAGCGACGATGCTCAGCTTAAACTGATCAAACATCGCGAGAACGCGGTATTCGAGGTGATCGACGGTGATCAGCGCTACGCCCTGCGCGTTCATCGTCAAGATTACCATTGCAATGCCGCGCTGTTTTCCGAGCTGCAGTGGATGAATGCCCTCAATAGTCTCAACGGTCCGGTCAGCACCCCCAAGGTGATCGCAGCCAACGACGGGGGACTGATGCAGATCGTCAGTATCGAAGGCGTGCCGCAACCGCGCCAGATCGA
>SDWN01000820.1 GCA_004195305.1 Neptunomonas sp.
ACTGATGGCGGCGCAGGAAAAAATTGTTTTACAAGACCTCGAAGATCCGCGCATTTATTCCCAGGCAGAGAAGGAATTTTTAATTGAGATTGAAACTGAAAAAAATGTTTTGGTCAGTCTTGATGATGAAAAGCAGTTTCTTATTTCGCAAACCAAGCGTTTGAATGATACCCAGGCGTTGTTGCGCCAGCAGATTACCGCTGTAGAGCAGAATCTGGCCAGAATACACGCCGAGCGGCCCAAAGCGACCGCCGAGGCAGTCAATGAGGCCCAGGCGATGACCTTATTGATGATCAGCAATCAGATTGAGCAGAATGAAAAGCGTTTGTCGGAACTGCAAGAGCGCTTGGTCATCACCCTGGAAGATGAAAAAGCGGTATCGCTAAAATCGATAGCAGAAAATAGCCGGGCCAGAACCGTGCAACAGGATAAAATTGGCCTCCTACAGGGGCAACTGGTCAAGCAACGGGTTATCCTGGAGCGTGAGCAGGAGACGCAACGCAATGTTGTCCTGTCGATCGACAATAAGCTCGCCAATCTGCAGGAGACCCGGACCTTAGGGGTTGCGGTACGTTCGCTGAAGCCGACCGGCACCGGCAAGAAGATCATATTAATTCTGTCGGGGCTTTGCGGAATTATGGGCGGTCTGTTTTTGGCGCTGTTTGTCGAGCTGATAGGCTACGTTCGCCAGCGCATGGCAACGGAACCGGTGTAAGCTGCCTGTTCCGGCAGTTTGATTGCTACAGGTTGCGGGGACAAAATAGCATGGATTGTTATTGCGGTCTGTGATTTTAAGTGGAGGACGATTTTGGTTACGCTAGAACAAATTAGTAAAAAACAGGCAAAAATTGCCATAGTTGGCCTAGGTTATGTCGGCCTGCCGTTGGCGGCAGCGTTCAGCCACAAAACTGAAGTCATCGGCCTGGATATCAGCAGTAAAAAGATTGCCGAGTTAAAAGCTGGCTTTGATGCCACCGGCGAACTGTCTGCGGCTGAAGTTGCGGCAGCACAGATTCAATACACTTGTGATCCAAGCCTGCTGCAACGAGCATCGTTTATTGTCGTGACCGTGCCGACACCGATCGATGGCGCTAAAAAACCTGATCTAAGTCCGGTGGAAGGTGCTTCGCGCAGCATCGGGCAGAACTTGACCAAGGGGAGTATCGTCGTCTATGAGTCTACAGTCTATCCGGGGGTGACCGAGGAGATCTGTGTGCCGATTCTGGAGGCGGAATCGGGCCTTAAGTGCGGCAGAGATTTCAAGGTCGGCTATTCTCCCGAGCGGATTAATCCCGGCGACAAGGTTCACACCATCGACAAGATCGTCAAGGTGGTTTCCGGACAGGATGCCGAAACCCTGGAGACAGTTGCCGGAGTTTATGAGCTGGTGGTTACTGCCGGGGTGCATCGGGCTTCATCGATCAAGGTGGCTGAAGCGGCCAAGGTGATTGAAAATACTCAGCGTGATCTTAATATCGCGCTGATGAACGAACTGGCGCTGATCTTCGACCGGCTGGATATCCCTACCAGTGATGTTCTGGCAGCGGCCGGCACTAAGTGGAACTTTCTTAAGTTTACCCCCGGTCTGGTCGGTGGTCACTGCATCGGCGTTGACCCGTACTACCTTACCCACAAGGCCGAGTCGGTCGGCTACCACCCGCAGGTAATTCTTGCCGGTCGGCGAATCAATGACGGCATGGGCAAGTATGTGGCTGAACAGACGGTCAAGAAGCTGATTCAGGCGGGCAAGGCAGTCAAGGGCGCGCGGATTCTGGTTCTGGGTCTGACCTTTAAGGAGGACGTGCCGGATATCCGCAATAGCAAGGTGATCGACATTATTCGTGAGCTCAAGGAGTACGGTGCTGAGGTGCTGGTGCACGATCCTATGGCCTGTCCGGATGAAACCCAACAGGAGTACGGCCTTGAACTGGTCGATCTGGTCCAGGTGGATGCGGTTGATGCGGTAATCTATGCGGTTTCGCATCAGGCCTATAATGAAATTACCCCGGCGCGACTGGTAGAACTCTGTCGGCATGGCAATGGTTGCGGGGTGGT
>SDWN01000111.1 GCA_004195305.1 Neptunomonas sp.
AGATGTGTATAAGAGACAGATTAAATAGCAACGTGTTAATTCTGGTGCTGTAAACCTCTCGAGGCTACCCCTGTGTAGCCTCTTTTTTTGAGTCAGATCGATTCGCGTCTGCAGCGCTTGATAGGGCCTGGGTCTGGGTACGGTGGAGGCCATTGTTTTCTGGACCAGACCCCCAGCTCCGCTGATGCCCTCGTTACCCGAGTTGGATGCGCGGGGTTATCGCTACTATTTCCAATACACCCTAACGGGCTACCCGCGGATGATCCAGGCGGCGGTTCCTCCGCCTCGTGCATCAATAAAAACATTTTCTGGGCTCAGCGAGCGGATTGGTTCGGACAATGTTGTCTGGCGTTATGATCCTGTCCTGGTTTCTAACCAGGTGGCTGTGGCAGAGCACGGGCGGCTATTTGCCAAGATTGGGCGCCCAGCTGGCGGGCAAAACAGAGTGCGTGGTAATCAGGTGGCATTATTAAGGCTATGTCCCAATTAGTTGTTGCGACCAGTGCGGCTATGCCCTGGCTGGTTTTGAGGGCGTTAATGCTGCATTACCGTTTCTGCAGTGAAGCTTTAGTTCCGCCCCCTCGGGCGGCGTCATTCTTTGTCAAACGCGACAAAGAACGAAGCAAGAAAACGCTTTAATTGTGCGTCATGCACCCCGCTACTTGCCGACTTCGTCGGTGCCCTGTGCGTGGCCTGAATAATCATCGTTTGCCGACAGGGCATCCCTGCCCTGACGCCAAATCTCGGCATCCTGCCTCGACCGTTCCGGCTTTTTCTGATTATTCAGGCCATGCTCGGCTGCGTAGAGGGGGAAACTGCCAGCTGATCTAATCGATTTACTATCAACGGTCACTGAACTGTTGCAGGGTGACGTCGATCCCCATTGCTAACCGATGAAATTCAGACTGAACAAGGCCCGCAGGGTCGAGCCAGGGATGGCGAGACAGACAGTTGAGGCAGGATGCCGAATCTGTCAGCCTCAGGCTGTATTTCATAGCGCCGTAGGCGCGTATCCGCAGGACGGTTAGTGGGGCGCGTTTTCTTTGCTTCCGTTTCTTTGCCGCGTGCAAAGAAATGAAGCCGCCCGAGGGGGCGGAGCAAGCGCTTCCATAGGGCAGCGGGGTCAAGCCTTGAATCATTTATATTGGTTGAGTGGTGGCTATAGCACTTTCCTGTCATTCCAATTCCAGTGATCCTGCCTCCAATCACACCGCAACAACTAATTGGGACATAGCCATTATTAAACCAGGGTTACTGGTGTTGGTGCTAAAGAGAAGGTTTGGGACCTGCGATTCAGTTCTCTCTCATGCGGTAATCTCCAGCATAGCATCATCTGATAGGACTACCGATGGTGCATCAGCTCAGCTTTGCCGACAGCGAATACCAAACCAGGCGCCGCCAGACCCGCAAGGAAAAGTTTCTCGGGCGGATGGTGGCGTAGGTTTCCTGGAAATCGCTTGAAGCTGTCATTGATTCGCATTTACCCAAGGTGGGCAACGGTCACCGCCTATCCCTTGAGCACTATGCTGCGTATCCACTGCATGCAGCAATGGTACAGCCGGAGCGATTCGGCCATGGCGGTTGCGCTCGATGATATTGCTTCCATGCGATTGTTTTCAGGCCTGTTATTGGACGGAGCGAGACCCGATCACACCACAATCATGAGCTTCCGGCACCGTCAAACCCCTGAAGAAGTATCCTCGGATCAAAAAAAATCCTCAGAATATCAACAAGTACACAAAGGCCAGCATCCGTGCCAGGGTCTCTCATCCATTCAGGGTCATCAAGTACCCATTTGGCGTTATCAAGGCGGATAGTGCGGTCTGGCAGAACGGCAGCACGCTGGCCGCGCTGTTTGCCCTGGCGAATATCGTTCGAGTAGACAGGTGCTCAAAATATAGGAGAAGTGCGTCAGCATATCGGTGGGCCGGTATGCCGGCGTAGAAAAATGCGCAAATAACGGCCAATCATGCGGCTAAAAAGCACTTGTTGGCAGAAGCGCTCCAAGGCGGGACC
>SDWN01000807.1 GCA_004195305.1 Neptunomonas sp.
TCTTCGAAGCGCTCGCTGTGATCCTGCCAGTGGATCGGCGCACTCAGTTGTTGTTCGGTCAATCCGTATTTCATTTTAGGCTCGTCGTTAGGAATCGCTGTTAATGGGTGTTTATTGCTAATTATTGGTCTGTCATCAGGTCCTGAATCTGCTGCGCGGTGATGCGGGCATCGGCACTGATCTCGATCAGGCAGGGTCCGTTGCTCTGCAGTGCTTTTTGGTAATGGACGATAAAGTCGCGCAGCGACACGGGGTGGTGGTAACGAATCTGGAACAGGGTACAGGCATGTTCGAAAGTAAGTCCGTGCGGACGCTGGTAGTGTTGCTGGCGTAGGGTCTCATCAGGGATAGGTAGCATCCGAAAGATGCCGCCGCCGTCGTTATTGAGTACCACGATCACCAGTGGCAACGGATGCTCGCGCAGCAGTGCCAGCGCGTTTAGATCGTACAGCAGCGAGTAATCGCCCAGCAGTAGCGTGCCGGGTTGCTGCTGGGCCAGCCCACAGCCGAGCGCAGTTGCCACCAGACCATCGATGCCGCTGGCGCCGCGGTTGGCGAAAATCTGCGGACTGCCCCGGCCACGCTTGAGCGGGGGCGAGATTAGGTTATCGCTACTGCCGCCACTGTGGTTGGCGAAGCTCTGCGGACTTACCGGCAGCGCCGCGCCGATCAGATCCAGCAGGCGGATGCTCAGGCTGTTGCCAGCCAGTAGCCAGCTTTCAGTCGGGCTGTGGGTAAGCAGTTGATAGGCGACCGCCAGTTCGCTGAGCTGGGGATGGTGGTCGGTCGAAAATTGCTGTTGCAGTTGTATGCTCAGCCGGTGTTGCTGCGCAAGCAGCAGTCGGTTCGACTCTGTGTGTAAGGGGAGGTCTGTGAGCTGTTCAAGGGTCGCTAGTTGCTGTTGGCTCCAGTCGCCAATGGCCGTCGAGAAAAAGTGACTCTGGTTACGACCTGGAGCCAGAGGTGTGTCACCCGGATGGACCAGCCAAAATTGCTCCCAGGGGTGCTGATCGACAAACGTCTGGAGCCGTTTGGAGACTAGTCGGCTACCGAGCTGCAGCAGGTGCCGGGATTGCAGCAGAGGGTTCCTGCTTGCCTCGTTGGATAGCAGCAGGTCTGTCAGTCCCAGGCAGTCCGGATCGGTTTTTAGTTGCGACTGTATGTCCGCGAGTAGCGGCCAGTCGAGCGCCCTGGCCAACGCTTTCACCGCGTTAGCGCTGTCTCTGTCTGGCAGTGCGCCGACAACGATCAGCCCCGGTTGGGCAGTGAACTGTTGCCAGCGGTTTATGCTCGGTTGTGCTGCATCGGAAGTGTGTGGCAACGGCCGCTCAATGGGATACGGCAACCCGCTGCTAAGCCAGGGCCGAACAGAGGCCAGGTACTCGCTGAAGTCCTCCGTCGTGCCATTGGGATAGAGCGGTTCGTCAAACATGCAGTTAATGTGGGTAACGCCTCCCGCCGGGTCGGCGATGGCGTCTATGGCGGTGGCTATCTGTTCTAGTAACAGGTCTGCGGTTTGCTCCTGGCTGGGCGGTTGCAGATAAAGACTATGGCGCGGATAGGCGGCGAAAATCCCGCGCTGGTTGATGGCCTGATTGGCTCCGCAATCCTGCAGACGCGGCGGTCGGTCGGCGCTGATCACAAGCAGCGCAACGCCGGTCTGCGCCGCTTCAATCACCGCAGGGTAGAGGTTGGCCACCGCTGTACCCGAGGTGGTGATGATTGCGACAGAGGGGCTGTCGGCGGCGTCTGCAGCGAGTCCTTTGGCGATCCCCAGGGCTAAAAATCCCAGGCCGCGTTCGTCGAAGTGGTGCAGTAGCTGCAGCTCAGGGCGCTGAGCTAAAGCCAGTACCAGAGGCGTTGAGCGTGATCCTGGTGCCAGGCAGACATGGCTGACGCCGCGCCGGACCAGCTCTTCGATCAGCAGCGTGGCCCAGAGTTGATTAACGGAGGCGTGATGAGTTGATTGCATGCGTTCCCTGCGACTCCTGTCTCTTATTACACATCT
>SDWN01000209.1 GCA_004195305.1 Neptunomonas sp.
CCCTCGGCGACATTGGCGTGACCGACACCAACCGTTTTGTCACACCGGGCAAGGTGGGTATGCGACGGTATTTGGCTCTCGGTCAGTGCCACGTTTTCGACGCCTGCTTTCTCACCAAGCCGCCGGTTCGTAAGCCCTGGTCCGTTGCCTTCGTGCATCGGTACACGGCCGCGCAGTTCCGGTAGGCCAAAGGTGATGCGCCCATCACCGCCGTAAGTTGTACCGAGAAGTGAGAACAACGCTTGGTTTTGGTTGATGGGTAACAACTGGCCGTCGCATAAGGCCCAGCCGCGTGGGGCGAAGTTACCCCCGAACATCTTTATTTGTCCTATAAATGGATCAGCCATGGTATAGCTCCTGTCGCTCTGGAGAAGGGAAGCACATTAAATAGAGCCTCATGCAAACAGTACAAACTGCGTCGTGTAAGCGCCAGGGACATCGTCAGAAGGCTCGAGATGAACCAGACTGGTACCTAAGCGTGGATGATCGAGCAGATAAATACCGGCCGGTAATTGCGCCGCAGCTATGCCGCCGTGTCCTTGTAATAGAAGGCCGAACTGTTCCAGTCCTGTCACCTGAGGCCCGTCCCGAACCTCAATCAGTTTTAGCTTGAACGGCTCACCCTGATCCGTACGACAGTATAAATCCTCTTGCAGCAATGACCGAAAGACCTCCTTCGACAACTTGCTAGCGTCGTCTACATCTTGCATATTTTGCATGCCAGGTAAGTCTGCCGCCAACAGATAACCCGGCGCCATCAGGAGTGCCGCTCCAGCGGCACAGGTGCCCAAAAATTCGCGTCGATCTTTCATAAGATCTCTCCCGTTAGGTTTCCAGCGAAACAGGGTGCACGTATGCTTCGCGGTTCGGAGAACCGTTAATCAACTCCGCGATGGGAACACCCCCTGCAGCGCGATGATGAAGTTCACAACCTGGTAGGGCTGCATATTGGTGTGCGCCAGACCACCACCGGTGTTGTTGATGGCTGTGCTCGCCATATCGCCGTCGGGGGTATTGCTGCTATAGGTGGCTGAGGATGTGCCGGCGTCATTGGCCCAGACATTTCCCTCGGCGACATTGGCGTGACCGACACCAACCGTTTTGTCACACCGGGCAAGATGGGTGTGCGATGGAATCTGATTCTCGGTCAGCTCTGCGTTTTCGACACCTGCTTTCTCACCAAGCCGCCGGTTCGTAAGCCCTGGTCCGTTGCCTGCGTGCATCGGTACACGGCCGCGCAGGTCCGGTAGCCCAAATGTGGTGCGTCCATCACCGCCGTAAGTCGTGCCGAGAATCGAAAACAGGGCGCTGTTCTGCGATATCGGTAACAGCGCACCGTCACAGAAAGCCCAGCCACGTGGGGCGAAGTTGCCCCCAAACATAATGATTTCGCCTATGAAAGGTGTAGCCATGGAGCGTTTCCTCCGAAGTCTCTGGTTTCATCATCCTGCCAGCACGACGCGCCTGACAGGCTGCATTCTAAATACGTCTCAGCCGGATTGGCGCAGCATCGATAGCTAACGTCACCGAGTTTGCTGTGCTGAAACTTTTCAGTGTCTGCGGCGCCGACGCAGGCACAGGGCCACAAGACCCAGCCCCATCAGGGCCAGAGACGCCGGCTCCGGCACAGCGCCAGGAGGAGTCTGATCCTGAGTCTCGATCATCAATTGTGAATAGATATAATGGGCTCCGTTGAAAAGAGTTTCCGAAACTGGGTTTGCCGAATCGCACCCCGGTAAGAATATCAAGCATTCTTGCAGTCCAGGGCTGGCAAGATTGAGTACCACATCTACAACGCCATCGGCTAAGCTTGCCGCGATACCGGTCAGATCGACCGAATACACGTTGTACTCGCCATTGCCACCACCGGATCCGTTGAAGAGCCCATTCAGTACTCCCGTCATATCGTTACCATCGACGGTGAAGAGCCCCATCTGGTCGCCAGAGGCCGCCGAATCGTGATCAATCAAGCCGATCTCGAGGAAAGCACTGGTGATTGGATCCCCGATGGCACCGAAGGCATGGCTCCAAGAGCCGGCCGCGTTTGAACTGGCATCACTACCAAGACCTGCGTTGAACGGCGCCAGCTGCCCGGCCTGGGCGGGAAGAATCTGGGTGATCAGATCCGGCGTATCGCCATCACTAAATCCTGTGCCTGCGTTACCCAACGTATTCGTAATAATCCCCGCATGAGCGATGCCGGAGGTGGTGATAATCCCCGTCGCGAGTAAAAGTACTCCCAATAGATGCTTCATCCTGTATGCCCCTTCAGATTCCTGAAATACTGATCAGCTGCGCAGTTCTTGAGCGATGCTTTCCTGGTTTCCTAGTTTTCTTGTGCAAGACATGCACCAATGCAGCAACGATCAGATTTATAAGGATTATTCTGTTACACCGAGAGGCGTAGATTGAATGAATGTAAAAAAAACGGACAGATGCGTTGCCCCACCTGGTTCCACCCCTCATTCGCAGGTTCTCTCGTTAAAAGTCGCCTAAGCCAGAACGTGACCTCATCACGTAGTTAGCTTTCATCGCCGATGAGAGGCAATTATGACGCTGGAGTTTTTGATTTAACGCGAATCAAACGCTGAGCCGTTGGCACAGAGGTTGATCAAGCTTGCTGACGCCGCCTGCCTTGAAAACAACGCGGCGACGAGCTGATATATGTGTGCGCACTATCCAGCCGGTGGGAGCATGCAACCAGTTAATTGAAACAAGAAATGTTGGGGCTTGGCATGCTCTTAACCTGGTGGATAGATAGGTTCCATACCTATCTGTCCATCGCCCCGAAAATATGCCGCAGTTGCGTGGAACTGCTTGATTTTGAGGGGCTCCCATGGAGCTTCGACCCATGATGACGCATCCTTGCGTCTTCTATTAACCTGCCGGGTTAATAGATCTACCGGCAGATTTTCGTCGTTAGATGCGTTGTTCAGGGGTAGCTACGTATCGCCGCACTGGACTATGGGCGCAGTACCGGTGCGTTGCCGAGACAGGGGCCTCCAAGCTCTGTAAGAGCCATGATTTGTGGGAAGAAGAGCTTCTTTCTTACTATACTCACTTGCCATCAGCATCAGCGCTTTATCTTTTTCTAGCGGTCGATGGATAAAGGTTTTTATTTAGGCAGTCTAACTAGGCAGATCCCGTGAGTGATTTTTTAAGTGTACTGGGGGGCACTCAGGCTCTCATCAGGAGGAACATTCAGGGACGTATGGCCGTTTTTTTTGGGTGCATGATTTTATGTCTGTGCGCCTTTTTCGCAACTGCATCACCAAGCTCTGAGCAGACTTTGGACTATCAGAGAGGAATGCTGACCCTCAATCTTGAGCGGATCAAGACTTCACAGTTGTTAAAGATGGTGGCTGATGCGGCTCAGTTCGAACTCATCATCGTGGGGATCCTGGAGGAGCGCGTACAATCCTGGCCTCTGGCCGATTACAAGCTGCATATAGCTCTAAAATCGATGACTGCTCCCAACGGGCTGGTGATCGTTTGGCGACCCAGAGAGGACGGTATCGTCGATAAAGAGATCGCGAAGTTAGTTGTGGTTGGCCATGCCAATACTCGGCCATTGGACACACGGACAGCTGCCGATCCGTTTGATCCTAGCGTCGCTGAACAAACTCTTTCCGTCCCCCTGGTGCAGGAAAAAGAAACTAAGGCAGAAGCGAGCTTAATCGTCAGCCGTGAACTGACCGCAGGGTACCGTCTTTTGACAGACAGCGCGTTATCGCCGGACTTATCCTGGTCCGTCAAACAGCTGGTTTCCAACCAAGATATTGATTCACGGATTGAAGCTGTGCGCTATTTGGCAACTTACAGGGAGGTGGATGCCCTGGGGATAGGTCTGGGTGACCGAGATTCTCTAGTGCGTCGAGAAGTGGTCGCGGCGCTGGCCGCAATTGGTACCGCTGGCGCTATTCAGTTGTTGGGACAGGTGCTGCTGGGGGATAAGGATGCGCAGCTGCGTCGAGCCGCGGTCGGCGCCTTATCTGAGATCGGACAGGGACAGCTTACGACTATTTTTTTGCAACAGGCGCTCAACGATAAAAGCACTTTTGTTCGTAGCGCTGCCCAGGCAGCGTTAAGAGATTAAGGCTTATTCAAACAAGCCGCTCTTTTCTTTTTCAGGCCTCATATTCCGGCCCTTTATTCCGGCAGAGGGCGTTTTCTAGATAGTAAACCCATGTCTGGTTGCAGGTCCCGCCACGACCAAGCACTAAGGGCATCAAAACGAGCGTCCGCTTCACCGCTCCTGTTGATCTGGAAAGGGAGTATTGATAATAGCCACTAAGTGGCTCCTTCACGACTTACTGTCGCTCGCTGTAGACCAGCAAGGCCCCGTTTGAGCGGCAGCTCTTGAGTATACCTGGCGCTGGGGTTGTAGATCCTTTTGCTAGATGGGAATCTGAGCATGATTCTCTATCACGCATGATTCGCCTGAAACGGCTCGTTATCCACTTTGAGTATGCGACATTATTTCAGCACTCTTGGATGATTGAGCGGTAACATGGGGCTCTAGCGAACCGCAGTATGAACCCTTGTTACGCGAACACATCTCCCGCTCAGCGCATACCTGCTTGGCGCAGTTGCTGTCTCGCTGCCTCTCGCATCTGAGGGGGAAGCTGTTCAATACGTTGCAACATCATTTCTCTCGCCCATGACCGACGCTGCTGTTCGCCAAAGTCGAGGATGCTGTTGACCGGTAGCCACTGGTAAAGCGTTGCAACCATTAACAGCCCGGTGATCAGGGTTGCCGTGATGAAATGTTGCGAAATGGACAGGCTCAGTTTGCCTCGGACGTAGCTGAACATTGTTCGGCCATTCAGCACCAGATGGGCAATGCCCGCCAGAATCAGCACAAAGCCAAACAAGGTATGAACATCATCCCACTGCGGCTTTGTCAGCCAGAGCATCGACCACTGCAGGTTGCTCGCAACACGATCGATTGGACCGATATAGACGATGACGCCTGAAATAGAGGTGATCACCAGGCAATAGAGCAGGAGTAGCGTGATAGTTTTACGGAAGCGTTTCATGGCAGGGGTTCTGAGTGTTGGTCTTTGATTGTCAAGGTGAGACCCGCTGCCTATCGATTTGTTCACTGATCGAGGGTACTTTTTCCAAGCACAGGGTTATCGGGTTAAGTGCTTAGCGCTTATCTGTTTTCGGTTGTTTGATCTCTCGCCCGGTCGATCCCGCAGGTTTGACCTACCCTGTGCCATAGCGCTCTTGCGGGGTGCCGGTTAGATTCCCAGCTGATCCCGCAGGTTGTAGTACCAGGCGCCCACCTGCATCCGCTCAATTATGCGCTAGGGCTGGCGAAAGCCGCGACTGATGCGGGGGCGCACCTCTTTGAAAAGAGCCGCGTCTGTCACTATGTCACGGGTAATAGTAGCGACAAAACGGCAGCAATACGCACCTCGAACGGGGTCGTAAAAGCCCGCTATCTGCTCCTGGCCTGTAACGGTTATCTGGGCAAGCTGGAGCCTAGGGTGACCGGTAAAATCATGCCGATCAATAACTTTATGCTGGCGACCGAACCGTTGAGTGATGCCTGGGCGCGCGAGTTGATCCGTGATGATGTGGCGGTGGCCGACTCTAAATTCGTGGTCAACTACTTCCGTCTGTCGGCGGATAATCGATTGTTATGGGGTGGTGGCGAGAACTACCGCAGCCGTTTTCCTACAGATATTAAGCGCTTTGTTCGTAAGCCTATGTTGGAGGTATTTCCTCAACTGGCCGATGTGCGGATCGATTACGGTTGGGGCGGAACCCTGGCGATCACGCGTAACCGGATGCCTCATCTTCAGCGCCTCGACGCCAATCTTTTTGTGGCTCAGGGCTATTCAGGGCACGGTGTGGCATTGGCGACACTGGGCGGCAAGTTGATGGCGGAGGCGATCGCGGGTAGCGCCGAAAAGTTTGATCTGTTTTCGGCTGTACCGACCCCGAATTTCCCCGGTGGCACGTTGCTGCGCTGGCCCGGGTTGGTGGCTGGCATGCTCTACTACGCACTCAAAGACAGGCTTTGAGCGACGAGCAGGTTCGCTGCGTCCCTGATACAACCCGGCTGTAGGGCGAGCTACTTTGGTGACAGATTTATAGAAAAAGCATGCTGGGCTCAGATCTCTCACCGCATCCGATTCCGTAGCGCCCGTTCAGCACTATAGTTACAGAGGCGGTAAGTTACAGCGGCTGAAAGTTACAGAGGCTGAAAGTTACAGTGACTGACGTAGCCGCTGATCAGCAGGAGGTTAGGATGGCGCAGTGGCAGAGTGGGGTGGTGCGGGAGAATATTGGCTGGAGTGCACATCTGCACTCATTACGGATCGAAACAGCGCCACTCGCCTTCAGTGCCGGGCAGTACATCCGTTTAGGGCTGGAGATCGAGGGTACGCTGATCGCCCGGCCCTACTCGTTCGTCAATCCGCCGACCGAGCCGTTGTTGGAGTTCTACTTCAATGCGGTGCCCGGCGGTCCACTGTCTAATCGCTTGTTGGCGTTGAACCCGGGTGATGAGATACAGCTCGCGACGACCGTGAGTGGTTTCCTAGTGTTGAACGAGATTCCGGACGGGCGTGATCTGTGGCTGCTGGCTACAGGCACGGCGATAGGGCCCTTTCTGTCGATTCTGGCTACGGAACAGCCCTGGCAATGCTTCGAGCGTATCGTACTGGTGTACGGGGTTCGTCATCAATACGATCTAAGCTATCTTGATCTGCTGGATCAGTTTTCCCGCGAACATCCCGAGCAGTTTGTCTGGTTGCCCTTTGTCAGTCGTGAACCGGTGGCGGGGGCTGACACAGGGCGAATTCCTGCGTCGATAGCGGAGGGCCTGTTAGAGCAGCGGGTTGGGTTGTCGTTGAGTGCTGAGCACTCTCAGGTGATGATCTGCGGTAATCCGGAGATGGTCAAAGATTCGCTTGCGGTGCTCAAAGCGCGCGGATTAGCGAAGAACCTGAGGCGCAGTCCAGGGCAGATTACCGTCGAGCGTTATTGGTAACCACCTGGGAATAAAACCGGGCGATAAACACCCGGCATTTAAGCTGACAGCCTGGTTAACCAGGCTGCTGATACAGCCGTCGAGGTTTAGATATCTTCGGCCACCATCTCGATCTAGCCACAGGGGCGCTCGGCGACACAGATGCCGCAACCCATGCCGCGGCGCGACTCATACCGCATACTGGGCAGTCTGCTCATCCAAGTTACCCACCACTTCGGCAAACCCGGACTCGTGAGGTGGCACTCTTTTTTTTCAAAATCCCGCAGGCCAGGATCAATTGTTACGGATCGCCGCGCGCTGTCACGCGCATGCAGCAATTAGCGCCGGTTGCGCAGTCTCGCGAACGATTTATGCAGGCGATTACTGGCGAGATCTGGCCAGTTCTAATAGGAGGCAGTGGGTGTATATCCACCCATTTGGAAGATATTCGCGGTTAGGCGCGTATAAACGATAAATTCTGCGGTGGATATATTCAGCAGTAGTGGCTTGTGTGTTGAATATTCACTATTTATGTTGCGGAGCAATATTGTTTTACGCCGTGGCATTCTTTTTTTGGTTTTGGCTCGATCTTTGCTCCTAGTCGTTGGAGTTAGACGTTGGTGTTGGGCGCTGGTGTTAGGCGATGGTCTTAGATTGGTTGCTTGGTCAGCCTGAACCTATGCGCGGCCTTGTTGTTATTTGACCGAGGCTGGCCTCCTCGTGCGGGTCTTCGTAAAGAGGTCTGCGCGGCGCGGAACAATAGCGGCCCGTGCAGAACCTGCGGCGTCGATTCAGTTAGATCCCCCTTATTTGAGAAAGCTATGCGATGTCTAAGTCAGGCCTAATGACTGCGGTTTCCCAAACAGGGAGCGACGTCAAAGATCCACTCAGCGAGCTGCTGAGAACCGGTGCGGGTGAACTGATTGCTCAGGCGCTGGAAGCGGAGTTGCAGGCGCTGCTCGACCAGCATGCAGATGTACGCTTGGAGGATGGTCGGCGTGCGGTGGTGCGCAATGGATACTTGCCGAAACGGCAGGTACAGACCGCGATCGGAGCGGTTGAGGCAGGGTACCTAAGGTGCGTGATCGCGGAGATTCAGGGATCTGTTTCAGCAGCAGGATGCTGCCTCCCTATTTTAAACCCGCCTGCGCCACCGCCACTGAGACATTGCTGCCCTGGTTGTACCTGACGGGTGTCTACAACGGTGATTTTCGCGAATCGCTGACAGCGTTGTTGGGTATCAACGCCCGGATGCTGCCTGCCTATACCAAGTCCTTGCTCAAGGATCAGTGGCAGGAGGAGCATGACCGGTGGTGTCGCAGCAGCTTAAAAAACAAACGCTACCTGTGCTGGTGGGCGAATTCTGTGCATAGCAGCGGGCAAGCGGATGACGGACTCTGCCTGCTGGTCATAACCGGGGTTACGGAGCAGGGGCGCAATGAACTGGTGGCCGTTCACCATGGCTACCGCGAGTCCACCCAGAGTTGGGGCCTGTTGCTCGAGGGGCTGCGCGAGCGAGGTCTGGATGCCGCACCGAAACTGGCCATTGGCGATGGTGCGCTAGGCTTCTGGGAAGTGATCAGCAAAACTTATCCGAGCTGCCGGCAGCAGCGCTGCTGGGGACATAAGACGGCGGAGGTGATGGGTAAGTTGCCCGAACCTATGTTACCGGTAGCGAAAAAAGCACTCTATCAAATCTTGATGGCGAGCACCCGGGACGAGGCGCATAGAATCTTTGATCGTACCCTGGAGCGTCTTGCCACCAAATGCACCCGCTGCAGAAAATGCGCCGATGCGGTAGATAGCCTGGCAAAGGATAGGGATGCGTTACTCGCGTTTTACGATTTTCCGGCCGATCAATGGGGGGCTTTTCGGCGCCCCACGTTATTGAATCGGCCGTCACCGAGATCCGGTGGTGCGCAGCGCGGAGGTGCAGGCGCGGTTATCCGCCCCCGAACCTGGCTCTGGCCGGTAATAAGCCCGGCTTGACCCAGTAAAACATAGGTACATCGAATCTCCTCTGCCTATCAGTGCTGCTCCTGGTCGCTGTCACTGCGGCCAAGATCAAGTTGCTGAAGCGACCGGCTACATCCGCGACTCAGCTGTCTGCTCGGGCGTTATCTGAGGTTTTATTTTGATCCGGGTGTGATCTAACGTGCTTATCCCATTGCCGCTGCGATGAGCAAGGTTTACGTCTGCGCCAGGGTTGATCCGGTCAGCATGGGTACCGGCTCGATCTGCGCTACTCAGCACGCATGTTGAACGCATTGTCGAAAGGGCGAATGCTGCGCTTAAGCGTCTGCTTGGTTTAGCATAGAACGGCTGTTTGCAGAACCCGTATTCAGTCAGCTGTTGAAATTCGTCACTCAGGACTTTCCTAAAGCACAGGAGGCCCGGTCTCAGGTAGCGGCATTCAGCCTGGCCTATCTGCGATTGCTACGCTCGGGTGAGGCCGATGTGTTGCTGCGTCCCTATGGAGTGCACCTTTAGTGGTGAGATTGTTACCATCAGGGTATTAGAGAATAATATTAAAGGAATCTCTCGGTTTGTTTTAAGCTGGAAAAATTTGATATAGCTGCTCACTTAATGAATGCGCACCAACATAAGGAATAGATCATGACAGATTTCAATGACGCCCCCACGGGTAGTCTGCTGTTGCGAACCATGGCGATGCCTGCGGACACAAACCCCAATGGTGATATCTTCGGGGGCTGGCTGATGTCACAGCTGGATATAGCCGGTGGGATCCTGGCCAAGGAGATTGCCCAGGGCCGTATCGCGACGATCGCAGTAGAAGGGATGAAGTTTATTCAGCCCGTTAAAGTGGGCGATGTCGTTTGTTGTTACGGTGAGTTAATAAAAGTGGGGTCTACCTCCATGACGCTGCAATTAGAGGTTTGGGTCAACCCCGTGTTACGGGAAAAAAGACCCGAGCGCTTTAAGGTTACCGAGGCGGCATTTATTTACGTAGCGATTGACGACGAGGGTAACAAACGAAAAATTGTGATGCCCTAATTTGCGGACAGGATGACACTCAATCCTGGGCTCCTGTGGTCGAGTCATAAGGTTTCATACAGAGGTTCGCTAGAGTCCTCATATTACCGTTACAAGCACAGCCATGACAACCAAACCGAGATGGTCCTGCTGCGGTTTGCGGATCAGATCCAGACTTTATTTCGGCTGTTCGTCTCAGGATGGCTTAGGGGCGTTCTGGGAAGGGTCTGAAAGACACGGGGTTAGTTCGGGCTCAAAAGCCTGTTAGAGGGAAGGAAGTAACCTGTCTCTTATACACATCT
>SDWN01000101.1 GCA_004195305.1 Neptunomonas sp.
CCCCAGATGGAGGAATAACTGAGACCGAAGCGACGGAGCACCTCCGACACGAGGGTCAACACGATCATCGTATAGAACATCAGGCATAGCCAACGTTCGCACTCCTGATCGAGCTTAGAAATAAAAGCCTTCATAACACACCTCACACACAAAGCCGTACAGCTGAGAATCATCGAGTCGAGACAGGCGACCGGCCCATCCCGACTCTCCAGATAGCCTCAGGCTCTATACGTCGTGAACGTAGTAACGTCCTTGTGTGTTAGCCGCTTTCAACAGCTTGTCGAAGGTTTCAAGGGAACCCGCCAGCTCGATCTTGGTCTTGTCCCAGGTCGGCAACTGATGCCCGGCCTTGGCGACCCATTGGGCCAACTCGTCTTCGGTGGGGGAATAGAACTCCACCCCGTTCTTGGCCAGCTCCGACATCGCAAAGGCGCGGGCTGCCGGTACTTTGGCGAGATTCTGATGGGAGGTAATTTCGCTGGCGCGTTCGATCCCTTCCTGCACGTCACGTGGCAGGCTGTTGAACCATTCCAGATTACAAGAGAACACCTGAGCATCGGGAACCGAGCGGATAAAGCTGACCGAGGAGAGAACATCCTTGAATCCAAAGACATTCAATGCTTCTACCGAAGGATCCAGCGCATCGGCAACGCCTTGCTTGATCGCGGACGGCGTTTCACCCCAGGCAACCGGCGTTGGGTTGGCGCCCAGCAAACGGTAGAACTGCTGCAGGATCTTGGAACCGGGAACCCGGAACTTGACCCCTTTAAGATCATCCGGCGTACGAACAATGCCTTCGCGTCCCTTACGGACCGCAACCACCCGAGGGTCGATACAGACGTACCAGAGCGCCTTAAAACCACGCTCTGCGAGTTTGGGATCGACTTCATCTTTCCAGGCCTGGGAGCTGACCAAATTGATAAACTTCTGGTTCTCACCACACCAGTAAGGAACGTTGATCAGATCGACCACCGGCGCAAAGGAGGCAAAGTTTGCCAGAGAGTGCTGAGCCGCTTGAATGGTACCCTGTTGCACCTTCTGCGCCAGAGCGCCGCCAGCACCCAACTGACCACCCGGAGCCAACTTAACGTAGACCTGGCCGTTGGTCAGGTTTTGGATATTCTCTTTGAAGTCGAGCTGCATAATCGGATAACTACGCGATGCACCCAGGATATAGGCGGTCGCGATGGTCATGGTATATTTTGCGGCTTTTTTGCGCTCCTGCTCTTCCTTGGATACGGCTGCGGTCGCTTCAACTGAAACCAGCGCACCTGCAGCGCCGGCTACCACCGCGGCGGTAAAGCCAGCCTTACCCATGGTGCTAAAAAAGTTACGACGTTCGATCGACGGGACGGTTTTATCTTGGATTTCTTTTGTCATTATATTCTCCAATTAACTAACTAAATTCGAATGTTTTTTTGCTTTACTGCGTCTTCCTTTAAATTCCACACTTTCTACAAAAACCGTCAGCCTGAGCCTGTCTTAATTCAGCAAACACGCTAGCCACAACCCCTATACGGGACCGATAGCGACCCACAGGTTACGAGAAATCAGGTTTCGTCCGATTCATTCAGCAGAATAAACACAACGAACCCGATCGCTGAGCCAAACAGCAACAGGAACTCCCACAGATCATCAAGGTAGGAAACCTCGACAGCATTCTGAATGGCCATCATGCCCAACAAAATGTTGCTCACATAACCGATAAATAGGAGGGTAGAGACCAGCAATAAAGGCCGAGCTCTCAGCTTCGAACGTTGGTCGCCCATGGATGATTCCGTCAGTACTGGATTCAATTCGGATAAATTCATGCTACCGCCGTTCATAATGTCCTCCTAAGACTGGGTAATTCCTACGATGCCATAAGGGATTACCAGGGATATGGGGCGCTTGGGGAAAGCGGCCAACGCGGGAGCTGACATGACGGCGCCAGCACCCCCTATTAGTAGTGTGTTTATACAACGTTTTTTAGTTGCATTGAAAAGCATGCCGAAGGTTTTCATTGTTATTCTCCGTATGACATCTGTCTCTTATACACA
>SDWN01000107.1 GCA_004195305.1 Neptunomonas sp.
AGATGTGTATAAGAGACAGGTTTAAGGGAGATCAGATCAATCCAGTCTCGCATATCGTGTTTAAAAAAGCATACTGGTAACCTATGCTCTGGAGGATTTTGATCGATGCCAGAGAGGCCTATCCACCTGATCGGCTATGTATGTGTTAGCTGTTGATAAGTGATTACCGTTGCGAACTGTAACTCGAACACCCTAATGACAAGACCCTATAACACCGTGGGAGCCTGCCTGCAGGCGATTCTTTTAGCTGTTACGGTGCTAATTAATGACAAAATCGCAGGGTGCCCGGCTCCCACAAGGGCCTAGCCCCTCGTCAGGGCAGCCTGGCTGCTGGGTCATTCTGACTAACAACCCAACAGATAGTGCCAACAGTTAATGGGTACATAGCCCACCTGATCCGTATTTCGGCAACGGGCTGTATCCCGTCGGTACTAGGCGTTCAGAACAGTAACACAGTGTCCGCTTCCGTGTTCCTGGTTAGCTGGAAAGATCCAGAACTTGCAAATGCCAAGCGGCGGCTTAGGGGCGTGAACCGGCACCCCTGACGCCCATCAGCGCTATCACGACCCTACTCAAGCTAGCCTTCGGTCTGCTCTGCCATATCTAGCACATCATCTACCTCAACCCCCAAATAGCGCACAGTGCTTTCAAGCTTTAGTTTGGAACCGGCGCAGGGGGCGTTTGCCGACATATAACGGTCATTCCGCCTATGAAGATGAGTAGGCAAAATGCAAACCCCCTTCACCCACGCGATTTACATTGGAGAGCGTGACCATTTGCTAATCAAGCCATCGAGCATACGGAACTCCCTGCCCATTCTCCTGACTACAACTGATCACCCCATCTGACTGGTGAGGTATATCTACTGATATGCGCCTGACCAGTTCGGTCACTGTTTCCAGTTAGGCGCTCACATCGATCAGCGCTCCCAGCATTTCATCGGCACTCTGAATCACCTTGACGCCGGAGAGCGCATAAATTTTTTCTTCGGCCAGCTCGATGAGGGAGGTATTGAGTGATTGGGACGTAGCTGTTCCGGACTCGGATGTCTCTGGGAGACTCTGCTGGGCCAGGGGTTGGCGCGCGATCTGTTGAGCGCTTTTGTTAAGTTGCTGGTTGGCTTGGTAAAGGGCTTGGCTACCAGCCCCCTGGGCGGAAATAGTGCTCATCACAGCCACCTGTTAGCTTAATTTTGAGATCATGCTCACCGATTTTTCCAAAGGATGGAAGCCTGGTATCGATCAATTTACCGATTTGCTGATCTAGATCAGAAACCAAGAATGGGGGCAAAGATGCTGGGATGAATCATTTATGACCGCACCAAGCCATTCGCGCCACGACAGATTGAAGTGGCGATCTTTATGGCTATTGGGCATTATCCTGGTCTTAACGTGGCCTCCTGCGAGAATAGATCAGCGAGGATCACAGCAGGAGACCTTTCCCGACAACCGGAGCCGGTAGCGGACGCACAAATCAAGCCTACCTGGCATCTAAGAGAGACGGAGGTCGACACTTTGGCTGCCGCCCCCTAGCCCTTCAGGCTCTTAGAACTGAAAGGCATCTTCGTCCAGCGCCATGGTTGAATCCGCACCCGCGGAGATGGCCTGAGCCAAGCCCTCGTTCCTTGGAAGCATGCGGTCAAAATAGAAGCGCGCAGTCTGTATCTTCGCGCGGTAAAAACCGACTTCGCTACTCTCGGCATCAATCTTCGACAGCGCCACCGCCGCACTACGTGCCCAAATATAGGCCAGTACCGTATAACCGCTATACATCAGGTAGTCGAAACTGGCGGCACCCATCTCATCCGGGTTGGTCTGAGTGCGGGCCGCGATGTCACGGGTCAGGCTCTCCCAGCGATTCAGGTTGGCCAGCAGCGGCGCCAGGAACTCAGCCATCGGTTGGTTACCGGATTCTGACTCGATAAATGCCCGCACCTGGCCGGTAAAGTACTCCAGTAGCACACCTTTGGAAGCCAGCACCTTGCGCCCCAACAGATCGAG
>SDWN01000114.1 GCA_004195305.1 Neptunomonas sp.
AGATGTGTATAAGAGACAGCTTTTTTGGCTGTGCTAGCGGGTTTAGACGAACAGGATGACCGATATCAGACCTACAATACTCAGGACGATAGTGTAGGGCAGGGCCATGATCACCATCTTCATGTACGACAGGCGGACCAGCGGGGCAACGGCTGAGGTCAGCAGGAACAAGAAGGCAGCCTGGCCGTTCGGGGTCGCGACACTGGGCAGGTTAGTGCCGGTGTTGATCGCAATAGCCAGTGCATCGAAGTGCTCACGGCTGATCTTGCCCGCTTCAAATTGGGCTGAGACTTCGTTGATGTAAACGGTTGCCACAAACACATTGTCACTGATTGCCGAGAGGATGCCGTTGGCGATAAAGAACATCGCTGGCTGGACGCCCAGGTCCATCGCCAGAACGGATTCGATGATCGGCTGGAACAGGTGCTGATCGTGGATCACCGAAACGATGGCGAAGAATACCACCAGCAGCGCCGTAAACGGCAGGGACTCTTCGAATGCCTTACCGATCTGGTGCTCTTCGGTAACACCGTTGAAACTGGTGACCAGGACGATAACGGTCAGGCCGATCAGGCCCACTGCGGCAATATGGAAGGCCAATGCTAGAATCAGAAAGATGGAGACTGCGAACTGGACGTAAAGAGCAACGCGGTCACGCTTGGTACGTTTTTCCTCTTGAGCGGCATCAAACTCCTGCAGGATGCGGAATACGTTATCGGGGATTAACGTACCGTAACCGAACAGTTTAAAACGCTCGACGAATATGACGGTGAGCAGGCCGAAGAACAGTACCGGCATGGATACCGGGGCCACCATGAGGAAAAACTCGACAAAGTCCCAGCCCATCTTTTCGCCGATCAGCAGGTTCTGTGGCTCGCCCACGATGGTACAAACACCGCCTAGTGCGGTGCCGACAGCACCGTGCATCAGCAGGCTGCGCAGAAAAGCGCGGAACTGTTCCAATTCGGTGGTCTTGTCGGCAGACAGTTGTTCATCAGTGCTGTGGTCGTGAGTCTGATGGTGATCCTTGCCTGACGCGACCTTGTGGTAGACCGAGTAAAAACCAACGCCGGCGCTGATCAGTACCGCGGTGACGGTCAGTGCATCGAGAAATGCCGACAGGAATGCGCCCATAAAGGAGAACAGCAGCGAGATAAAGATCTTGTTGCGTACGTTCAGCAGCAGCTTGGTGAACACATACAGCAGCATGCCCTTCATAAAGTAGATGCCAGCGACCATGAACATCAGCAGCAGGATAACCGGCAGGTTCTGTGTCACTTCATGGTACAGCTGGTCAGGGCTGGTCAAGCCGATGGCCAGGGCTTCAATTGCTAACAAACCACCGGGCAGCAGCGGATAACATTTGAGCGCCATCGCCAGGGTGAAAATAAACTCGAAGATCAGGATCCAGCCGGTAACGACAGGGCCGGCGATAAACAGAAGGATCGGGTTAAGGATCAAGAAAGCCAGGATGGCCTGCTTGTACCACATTGGCGAATTTCCCAGGAAATTGCGCACAAAGGCTTGGGTGAATGTACCGGTCATTCTGTATTCCTACATCAGCGGGTTAATGAAAAGAGCAACGTTGTGTTGTTTTTATCGTAGGCCGACACTGTTGAGGGAGAGGGCGAAAAATAAGTCTTTCGACACCTATTTATGCGGCGCCATATAATAGCAATTTTTTACTAGAGAGAGGAATAAAAAGACCCTTTTAGGTCTAAAGTCGAATCAGAATCGACCGCGTTTAGCGACGCTAGCGTTGTGCGTGGTGGACAATTGCCAGTGGTTGCTAAAAAAGGTCGTGTTGCGGCTAGGGCGCTATTCAGATCACCGGCTGAGATGCGATTTGAAGCATCGGATTATGGGGTTCTGCGCTGCAGGTATTGCTGGCTCTGCATCTCTCGCAGGCGGCTGCGGGTGCGGGCAAAGGCAAACTGCAGCGGCCCGCCGGAATAGAGTTCGTCGATATTGACTTTGGACGTTA
>SDWN01000329.1 GCA_004195305.1 Neptunomonas sp.
GATTTCAAGTATCAGTGTAGGTACCTGGTTGATCTGGGTCATTGGTGCAAGCGGAGGCATGCAGAGGCTGCTTTGACAGCTGGGAGCCCAATTGAGGGCCATTGCCCTATTCTCGCTAAAGGTATCGCTCCAGGCGGTTTTCCAGGGAGCGGCAAGGAGGCTGAAAACCAATACGGTGGTGCGTAGTTGCTGTTGCCAACGCAGGCCTCGAGTCAGGCATTGCGGGGGGATGCCTAGTTGTTCGGTCAGGATCTTCCCCAGACGCAGATTGGGGTGCGCTTTTTGATACGCTAGAGCTGCGTCTAGCTGGGCCTTGCTGATTATGCTGTCAGTAACCAGCAGCTCACCCAGACGGTGTTTAGTGCACTGAGACGGTGATGAGAGGAAAGGGCTCATAGTAGACAGCCGCTTGGTATGATTTGACCGGTGAGGATCGCCGTTTAACCGCAGCACGGAGCACACGGATGTAACGTTGCCTGTCACCGTTTTGTTTTTATCCTAGCCTATTGTGCGCCCGGCAGCGTGAGTTTGCGACTACAGTTTATGAACGGTGACTGGGGCTCTCGATAAGCATAAGACCTTGGATAAGGTACGACCCTGGATAAGCTATGGACCCCGGACAGCAGCCTGCTATGATGGCGGCCATTATCGAATAGAGTCTTTTTGAGCATGGCTAAAGTAAACAAATTGGCGCCTGGCGTTGCCGAGACGATGCGTCTGGATCGTTTTTTGGCGCTGGCCAGCGGTCTTAGTCGCGCCCAGGTGCGGCCGTTGATTAAGCGTGGTGCGGTTCAGGTCGATGGCCAGCGGATTCGTGATCTTGCCTTCAAAGTCAGTACCGATCAGTTAGTGTTGCTGTCGGACAATCCGGTCAGCCTGCGGGCACCGGTCTACCTGATGCTGAATAAACCGGCGGGGGTCGTCAGTGCCACCGAAGATGCCGAGCATCAGACCCTGATCGATCTGCTGCCCGACGCGTTACGTGCTGGCGTGCATCCGGCCGGGCGGCTAGACCTGGATGCCACCGGGCTGGTATTGCTGACCGATGATGGCCAGTGGAGCCACCGGGTAACCTCGCCCAAGCGGCTGTGCAGCAAGCGCTATCGGGTCGAGTTGGCCGACCCTCTGTCTGTCGCCGCGTGCGAGGCTGCCAGAGAACAGTTTGCTCAGGGGATCATGCTCCGGGGTGAGACTAAACTGACCCTGCCTGCAGAATTGATTGTCGATTCGCCGACCCAGATGCAGATTCTGGTGACTGAGGGGCGTTACCATCAGGTAAAACGAATGTTCGCCGCGATCGGCAATAAAGTGGTGCGCTTGCACCGTGAGCAGATCGGTGCACTGGTATTGGATGCCGATCTGGAACCCGGTCAGTTTCGACCGCTGAGCGCGGCAGAGATCGCCCAGTTTTAATCCACGCCAACCGCGCCTCCTTATATCTACCCTAACCCGAGAACCGCATGGATCTGATCGAACAGTCTTTACAGCAGCAGCTTAGCCAGCATCCAGCGGCGCTCGCAGCGCTCTGGGTGGTGGATGAGAATCTTCCCGCGTTGAGTCAGATAGCGCCGCAGGCGGACATCGCTCTGCTCACCAATCGTTGTGATCTGTTGCAGCGGGGCGAGTCGCTGGGGTGGACGGTCCGCTTCAGCGATTTCGATTTCAGCCCCTGGGCTGATGCCAGTCTGGATCGGATTTACTACCGCGTCTCCAAAGAGAAAGCGGTGGTGCACCATGTGATCAATCAGGCCTGGCGGGTGCTTAAGCCCGGTGGCCAGTTGCGGCTGTTAGGTGCCAAGCAGGAGGGCACCAAGACCTATTATGATAAGGCACGCAAGCTGTTCGGCCAGGGCGAGCTGGATAAGCTTGGCAAGGGCGACTTTGCCGCTGTACTGACCCGCAGCGATGCTGATAATGTCGATCTTAACTTACGCTTAGACGATCGGGACTATCCGCTGTTGCGGCCGATTGCCGAGGATTTTATCAGTAAGCCGGGCCTGTTCGGCTGGGATAAGCTGGATCAGGGCAGCGCCTTT
>SDWN01000644.1 GCA_004195305.1 Neptunomonas sp.
AGATGTGTATAAGAGACAGGCCTTCAGCGTTCATCTCCTGACTCGCCTCCGCCGCCTGCTGAGAGACCTGTAATGTCTGATGACAAAGCTTATTGATACGCTGAACGGACTCCGACACCTCGTGCGCTGCAATACTTTGCTGCTGATTAGCGGCGGCAATGTGAATGATCATGTCATTCACATTGGTAATCGACGCCGTGATTTCGCTGATCGCCGTTAGACCGCTCACAGAAAACTCCGCGGTTAGGTCCGCACTACGCGTACACTGCTGCATCGAAGAGACAGCGGCTTCCGTACCGCTGCTGAGTCGGTCGAGCATCCCTTCAATTTCCGTTGTCGACTCCTGCGTTCGTTGGGCCAAGCTACGAACCTCATCGGCAACGACAGCAAAACCACGCCCCTGCTCTCCCGCACGAGCAGCCTCAATCGCAGCATTCAAAGCCAGAAGGTTGGTCTGTTCAGCGATCGACTTTATGACATCCAGAATCTGGACGATCTGGGAACTCTGCTGCTTTAAATCATTGACCATCTCAGACGCCTGGTTCAGTTCCACCCCCAACGCATTGATCTGCTCACGGGTCTGACTGACTTGTTTGCGGGATTCCTGAGCCTGCTCGGTCACTTTCTGGGAAGCCGAAGCCACCTCCTGAGCATGACTTGCCGAATCCCGGACAGTGGCTGAAATCTCCTCAACAGCAGATGCAACCTGTTCAGTCTCCAACACCTGCCTGTCGCTCGATTCATGGACTTTATCTGTGATGGCACTTAACTTCTGGCTACCACTCTGGATCAAACCCGAAGATACCTGAATCTCCTGTACCACCGACGATATGTGACTCATGCTACTATTGAGCGAATGGGCCATTTGTCCCGCTTCATCACGACCGGAAGCACTACAGCGGGTGCTCAAGTCACCGCTCTCGAGTGATTTTAGCGCGCTAACGACCTGGCTAATCGGCATGGCAATTTTGCGAGCAATAACCAGCCCCGCAATGACAGCAACGGCAAGGCTCAAAATGAGAGCAGCGAATAGCATAGCGGTCACTTCACCCGCCCGCGCAATCATGGTTTGATTCAGATGCTCCGCGTCAGCATTGGCCCGGGCGCGAACCGACGTAAATACGGGCCACAACTGCTCACGCGAAGGTCTGACACCTTCTTCAAAGGGCTGCTGGGTATTTCCATCCGTGATAACCGCCGTAGCATACGCCTTATGAGAATCCAAAAAGAACACGCTTGCCTTATCCAGGCGCGTTAAGGCCTCTTGGCTAGCGGCAGGATTCTGTTGTAACGACTGAATAAGATGGGAAAACTCAGCTTTAAAGTCGGCCATTTTTTGGCGCGCATCGGCGACTTGCACGGTGTTGTTGAAGCCAAATCCAATCTGCAACTCCCTCATCTCCAGAGATGTCCCCTGAAGAACCACCTCCATACGGCTGAGGTCCTGAACCATCTGATAGGTTTCTTGTTGAAAGCGCGACTGAAGCGCAATTAACGAATCAAACTCAACCTTCATAAAAATGCCAATGGAGACGAAGATAATGATCGGCAAGCAAAAACCGACCAATATCTTGTTCTTGATGGATCTGATTTCAAACATGATAAATCCTTAGCTATCAAACTTATGGAGCACTGGAGCGATTGATCTATGCCTCCTTGGCCGGTTCAATCAAGGAATTTGCATTCTGGATGGGGCACGCCAAAGAGCCCGCCGGAGTGGGCCCATAATGCTTGTCATATCGTTTAACGGTCTTATCTATTGGACCGCAAAGAACTGATCGACGGCCCGCTGTAGTTTTTTCGGATAGCTCTTGCCTGAAAAAGCGGACGTATAGGGCTTGTGCTCCACGTAATAGGTACTGCCATTACTCGCGGTAAAGGTGTAGGTAAACTCATCTGCCGTGGCCGTAGTCACCTGACGATCAATGACGGCGGTGGGAGCAAAGCTGGCATTGGTAATCCTGCGCACCCTGTTGCCCTGGTC
>SDWN01000417.1 GCA_004195305.1 Neptunomonas sp.
AGATGTGTATAAGAGACAGCCAAAGAGGTGGTAGCGCGGGGGTTATCGGTCCGGCAGACCGAAGAGTTGGTTAAACAGGCCCAGGCAGCACCGAAAGATAAAGTCAAAGCGGTCACTAATCCAGGCGCTGAGCAGCTCCAGCAGCGGTGGGGCACGGCATTGGGGATGCCGGTTAAAATCAAGCATACTGACCGCGGCGATGGCACCCTGACCATAAACTACCGATCATTGGATGACATAGAGTCGGTATTGCGAAAAATTCAATCGCAGATTTAGCCCTCGCCAGCAAACGGCGTCTCATACCTTGGATGTACTACTCTAATTTGTTGTTGCCGCACTTAGGTGAAATCCCTATAATCCGCAGTCGCATACAGGGTAAATCGAAATAAGCGACAAAATAAAGAGTAGCGTAATATTTTAGTGGATCGAATTAAAACCGCCCAAAACACCGGCAGTATGATCCAGCAACAACGCAACCAGATAATAATACTGATCCTGTCGCAGACCCTGCTGACGTTGGCTGCAACCCTGGTTGCCTGGTTGAGTGTGGGAAAGGTCGCTGGATATTCGGCGTTATTGGGTGGACTGATCTACTTAATCCCCTTTACGTATCAAGCCTGTCGGGTACTGATAAGTCGCCCGGGGGCAGGTGTACGGCAGAATATATGGGTGCTGTATAAAAGCGAAATATGGAAAATGGCTTTGACCATGGCGGGTTTTGGCGTCGTATTTGTACTGGTCAAGCCGATAGAGCCCTTTTCCTTATTTGGCGTTTTTATACTGATGCAGCTGAGTGCCTGGCTGACGCCTCTGATACTGAATCACACACTTTTTAAAAATTAAACGGAGAGTAAATCATGGCTGCAGAAGGCGCACTCACGAGCTCCGGGTATATTAAGCACCACCTGACCAATCTGACCTTTGGGCAATTGCCCGAAGGCGCAGTTCGGTATGACGGCTCAGTGCTTCAAAACAGTACCTGGACAATCGCACACGGTGACGAGGCCTCAGCAATGGGCTTCTGGGCCATCAACCTGGACACCATGCTGTTCTCGGTAGGCCTGGGTCTGCTGTTCATCTGGGTGTTCCGTAAGGCGGCTGCAAAAGCTACCAGCGGTGTACCCGGAAGCTTGCAGAATTTTGTTGAAGTGATCATCGGTTTTGTCGATGAGAACGTTAAGGCATCATTCAACAGCCGCAACGCTGTCGTCGCCCCGCTGGCGCTGACTATTTTTGTGTGGATCTGGTTGATGAACTTTATGGACCTGATTCCGATCGACTGGATTCCGTATATTGCGACCCAGTTGGGTGTACCTTATCTCAAGATCGTTCCGACCACGGATGTCAATGCCACTATGGGTATGGCGTTCAGCGTGTTCGCACTGATCATCTACTACAGCCTGAAGATCAAAGGCCCAAAGGAGTTCATCGGCGAGCTAACGCTGCAGCCTCTGGGTAAGTGGATGATACCCTTCAACTTCTTCTTAGAAGTGGTCGGTATGTTGGCTAAACCAGTCTCACTCGGTCTGCGATTGTTCGGCAACATGTACGCCGGTGAGATGATCTTTATCCTGATCGCATTGCTGCCGTTCTGGGCTCAGTGGATGTTGTCCGTGCCCTGGGCGATCTTCCACATCCTGATCATTACGTTGCAGGCGTTCATCTTTATGGTGCTGACCGTTGTCTATCTGAGCATGGCACACGAGTCACACTGACGAGTTCCCTTTACTAAAACCTTTAAACTTTAAAACTGGAGAAAGAAAATGGAAACAGGTCTACTTTATATCGCAGCAGCATTGCTGATGGGTTTCGGTGCAATTGGTGCTGCGATTGGTATCGGTATTCTGGGTGGTAAGTTCCTGGAAGGCGGTGCGCGTCAGCCAGAGCTGATCCCATTGCTACGGACTCAGTTCTTCATCGTCATGGGTCTTGTTGATGCGATTCCGATGATCGGCGTTGGTATCGGCATGTACATCATGTTCGTAGTTGCAGCTGGTTGATCGTTAATACCTTTAACTCAATTATTAGTTAACGAGAGGTATTGGCGTGAATATCAATGCAACCATCATTGGTCAGGCCATCGCGTTTTTCTTCTTTACCTGGTTCTGTATGAGCTATGTGTGGCCTCCGGTCATCACAGCTCTACGGGAACGCCAGAAGAAGATTGCCGATGGTTTAGATGCAGCTGACCGCGCCTCACGTGATCTTGAGCTAGCCAAGGAGAAGGCGACTCAAACACTGCGTGAAGGTAAGGAACAGGCTGCGGCCATTATCGAGCAGGCCAACAAGCGGGCCAACCAAATTGTCGACGAAGCCAAAGAGCAAGCGATCATAGAAGGCGTGCGCCTGAAGGATGCTGCCGGGGCCGAGATCGAGCAGGAAAAGAACCGTGCTAAAGAGGCCCTGCGGGCCGAAGTAGCAGGGCTGGCGATTGCTGGCGCGGAAAAAATCCTGGGCAAAATGGTAGACCGCAAGGCTAGCGCAGAACTTGTCGACAAGCTTGCAGCGGAGCTTTAATAAGCGAGGTGAACGATGGCTGAACTAAGTACAGTCGCTCGACCCTATACCAAAGCTGCGTTTGAATCTGCTCTTCAGCAGAAGTCACTGGACCGTTGGTCCAAAATGCTCGATTTGGCAGCGCAAGCGGCTAACAACGAGCAGGTGGCGGAGCTGCTTAGATCTCCAGCATTGGCTGCCGAGCATAAAGCCGGCCTGATCCTCGATATCTGTGCAGATAAGCTGGACGAGCAGGGTCAGAATTTTATAAAGATTCTGGCTGAAAACAAGCGTCTGCCAGTACTACCAGAAATTTCCGAGTTGTTCGACCAGCTTAAGGCTGAACAGCAGAAGAGTATTGATGTAAAAGTCACTTCTGCGTTCGATCTAGGCAAAGAACAACAGACCAAGCTAGCTCAGGCATTGAGTGCGAAGCTGGACCGTAAAGTCAATATTACAAGCTCTACAGATAAGAGCTTGATTGGCGGTTTAGTGATTCGTACCGAAGACCTGGTAATTGACGGCTCGGTGCGTGGCAAGCTGCAGAAGCTTGCCGAAGCCTTGGGTACCTGAGCGAGAGGGAATAGAGCATGCAACAACTGAATCCATCTGAGATCAGCGAAATAATCAAGAAGCGCATCGACAAACTCGATGTCTCTTCTGAAGCCCAGAATGAGGGCACAGTAGTCAGTGTTTCCGACGGTATCATCCGGATTCACGGACTGGCTGACGTTATGAACGGGGAGATGATCGAATTTCCCGGCGGTATTTACGGTATGGCACTAAACCTGGAGCGTGACTCCGTAGGTGCGGTTGTTATGGGTGACTACCTGGGCCTGAAAGAGGGCATGACTGCCCGTTGTACTGGCCGTATCCTCGAAGTACCTGTTGGTAATGAGTTGCTGGGTCGTGTTGTTGACGCCCTGGGTAACCCAATCGACGGTAAAGGCGAGCTTGGCACTACAGAAACCGACGCAATCGAGAAGGTTGCTCCCGGTGTTATCTGGCGTCAAGGGGTAGACCAGCCAATGCAGACCGGTTACAAGGCGATCGACGCCATGGTACCGGTCGGTCGTGGCCAGCGTGAGCTGATCATCGGTGACCGGCAGACGGGTAAGACCGCTCTCGCCATCGACGCCATCATCAACCAGAAGAACACCGGTGTTAAGTGTATTTATGTAGCGATCGGACAGAAGCAGTCCACCATCGCCAACGTAGTACGCAAGCTGGAAGAGCACGGCGCGATGGCCAACACCATCATCGTTGCGGCTGGTCCCTCCGATCCTGCAGCGATGCAGTATCTGTCCGCCTACTCTGGCTGCACCATGGGTGAATACTTCCGCGATCGCGGTGAAGACGCCCTGATTGTGTATGATGATCTGACCAAGCAGGCTTGGGCCTACCGTCAGACTTCACTGCTGCTGAAGCGTCCACCAGGACGTGAAGCTTACCCGGGTGACGTTTTCTATCTCCATAGCCGTCTGCTTGAGCGTGCCGCACGGGTCAGTGTTGACTATGTTGAGAAGTTCACCAACGGTGCGGTGAAAGGTAAAACCGGTTCTTTGACCGCGCTGCCGATCATCGAAACTCAGGGTGGTGACGTATCCGCCTTCGTACCCACCAACGTGATCTCGATCACCGATGGGCAGATCTTCTTGGAAAGCGACCTGTTCAACGCCGGTATTCGTCCAGCGATGAACGCGGGTGTTTCTGTATCCCGTGTAGGTGGTGCGGCGCAGACCAAGATCATCAAGAAACTGGGTGGTGGTATCCGTCTGGCTCTGGCTCAGTACCGTGAATTGGCGGCTTTCTCCCAGTTCGCCTCTGACCTTGACGAAGCCACGCGTAAGCAGCTCGAGCATGGCCAGGCAGTTACCGAACTGATGAAGCAGAAGCAGTATGCACCGATGAGCCTGTGTCAAATGGGCTTGATGTTGTTTACCGCTAACGAAGGCTACCTCGAAGGAATAGCGATCAACAAGATCCTTGATTTCGAAGCCGCGCTGCTGGCCTACTTTGCTTCTGAGCACGCTGACCTGGTTAAAAAGGTCGATGCTAGCGGTGCTTATAACGACGATATCGCTGCCGAGTTCAAGGCCGGTATCGAGAAGTTCAAGAGCACCCAGACTTGGTAAAAAACCGGGGGCTAAGGTCCCCGATTACCACGTTGGGTAAAGCGAAACGAGCTTAAAGGCAGAGTGATATGGCAGTCGGAAAAGAGATTAAAACCCAGATTGCGAGTATCCAGAGCACGCGTAAGATCACCAGCGCCATGGAAATGGTTGCTGCGTCGAAAATGCGCCGGGCTCAGGACCGCATGCGAGCGACCCGTCCTTATGCGGATTGTATGCGTGGTGTAATCGCTCATCTGGCCAAATCAAACCCAGAATACAAGCACCTGTATATGCAGGAGCGGGAAGTAAAGCGGGTTGGCTATATTGTTGTATCAACGGATCGTGGTCTCTGTGGAGGCTTGAACATCAATGCGTTCAAGACCCTGCTACGTGACATGGTTGACCTCAATGGCAAAAATATCGATATCGATATCTGTGCCATGGGTGCTAAAGCGGGAAGTTTTTTCAAAAGTTACGGCGGCAACGTTGTAGCGGCTACTTCCGGCTTGGGTGATGCCCCCGAGGTTGGCGACCTGATCGGCAGTGTCAAGGTTATGCTTGATGCTTACGCAGAGGGAAAGATCGATCAGTTGCACATCGTATATAACAACTTCGTTAACACAATGACCCAATCACCGGTCATTGAACAACTCCTGCCCTTGAAAGCAGAAGACGATGACGGTGCTTTGAATCACCACTGGGACTACCTCTATGAGCCCGATGCAAAAGAGCTTATGGATGGTCTGTTGACTCGTTATATCGAGTCCTTGGTGTATCAGGCAGTAGTCGAGAATAACGCCTGTGAACAGGCTGCACGAATGGTTGCGATGAAGAGCGCTACGGATAATGCCGGCGATCTCATCAAAGATCTGCAGCGGGTTTACAACAAGGCGCGTCAGGCCGCGATCACTCAGGAAATTTCTGAGATCGTGAGTGGAGCGGCTGCTGTTTAACAGCGCCACAGGTGAATAAGGTTAAAGAGGACTCGAACAATGAGTAGCGGACGTATTGTACAAATTATCGGTGCCGTTATCGACGTTGAGTTTCCGCGCGATACAGTACCTAAGGTTTATGACGCGCTGAAAGTAAGCTCAAATGACGTGACTCTGGAAGTCCAGCAGCAGCTGGGTGACGGAATCGTGCGCACCATCGCCATGGGACAGACCGAAGGTCTGAAACGTGGTCTGAATGTAGACAACACTAATGCCCCTATTTCGGTACCGGTTGGTATCGAGACACTGGGTCGTATCATGGACGTTCTGGGCAACCCGATCGACGAAGCAGGCCCGATCGGTGAGAAAGTGCGGATGCCGATCCACCGCAAGTCGCCTTCTTATGAAGAGCAGTCCTCTTCGGATGAGCTGCTGGAAACAGGCATCAAGGTTATCGACCTGGTTTGTCCGTTTGCCAAGGGTGGTAAGGTCGGTCTGTTCGGTGGTGCCGGTGTAGGCAAGACCGTTAACATGATGGAGCTGATCCGTAACATCGCCATCGAGCACAGCGGTTACTCGGTATTTGCCGGGGTAGGTGAGCGGACTCGTGAAGGTAACGATTTCTATCATGAGATGAAGGAATCTAACGTACTGGACAAGGTATCGCTGGTATACGGGCAGATGAACGAGCCACCCGGAAACCGTCTGCGCGTGGCACTGACCGGCCTGACTATGGCTGAGCAGTTCCGTGACGAAGGTCGTGACGTACTGTTGTTTGTTGACAACATCTACCGTTACACCCTGGCGGGAACCGAAGTATCAGCACTGCTGGGGCGGATGCCTTCTGCGGTAGGTTACCAGCCAACACTGGCGGAAGAGATGGGCGTTCTGCAGGAACGTATCACCTCGACCAAGACCGGTTCTATCACCTCTATCCAGGCGGTATACGTACCGGCGGACGATTTGACCGATCCATCACCGGCGACGACTTTCGCGCACTTGGATGCGACCGTGGTATTGTCGCGTGATATCGCTTCTTTGGGCATCTACCCAGCGGTTGATCCTTTGGACTCTACCTCACGTCAGCTGGATCCGTTGGTTATCGGTCAGGAGCACTATGATGTGGCTCGTGGTGTTCAGGGTATCCTGCAGCGCTATAAAGAGCTGAAAGATATCATCGCGATCCTGGGTATGGACGAGCTGTCTGAAGAGGACAAGCAGTCTGTATCTCGTGCGCGTAAGATTGAGAAGTTCTTGTCGCAGCCATTCTTCGTTGCGGAGATCTTTACCGGTTCACCCGGTAAGTACGTTTCCCTGAAGGAGACCATTTCCAGCTTTAAGGGTATCCTGGCTGGAGAGTATGACGCACTGCCCGAGCAGGCGTTCTACATGTGTGGTGGCATCGAAGAGGTCGTGGAAAAAGCTAAGGCAATGAAGAAGTAGTTCTGGATCACTTAGAACTACTGAAACCTTAGCTTTTAGACACCAATAGAGGCAATAGAGATGGCTATGACTGTTCATTGCGATATCGTCAGTGCTGAAGAAGAGATTTTCTCCGGTCTGGTAGAGTTCGTTTCTCTGACAGGTAGTCTGGGTGACCTGGGTATTACTCCGGGTCACGCTCCTCTGCTTACAGAGATCAGCCCAGGTCCGGTCGAATTGAAGTTGCAGGGCGGAGAGATGCAAATCTTCTACGTCTCCGGTGGTTTCCTTGAGGTTCAACCGAACAAGGTTACTATCATGGGTGATACTGCCCTGCGGGCTCATGACATGAACGAAGCGGCTGCCGAAGAAGCGATGCGGCATGCAGAACAGGCGATGAAGGATCAGACTGCGGAGTTCGAGTACTCTGCAGCTGCTGCTCAATTGGCCGAAGCTTCTGCGCAACTGCGTACTATTCGTCAGATTCGTAAAAATCTCGGTTAATTACCGATAAAATAAAACAGATCCAAAGTCTGTTTTATTTATAATAAGGGCGACTTAGGTCGCCCTTTTTTTATGTGCAGGATGTACGGTATGCCGCGGGCGCATGGATGCGCAGGAGCGGCGATCTGAATTCTATAGATACGGATTGAGCAACGGCGTCACGCTTATCTTATGTGGTCAGTTGTTGCGGTATTATTTATCACTGGGCGAGGTGTCGCCGTGCTATGTGCCACTGTGTTATTAGCCCCTTTAGTACTTTTAAAAGTACACACTGTTTTAGGAGATCTGCATGTCACTGGAAGTGATTATTCTGGCCGCTGGCCAGGGCACCCGAATGAAGTCCAGGCTTCCCAAGGTGCTCCATGCCATCGCGGCAAAGCCGATGCTGGGCCACGTGATGGAGACTGCGGCCAAGCTCAGCCCTATTGCCACCCATGTGGTGGTGGGGCATGGCGGTGACCTGTTGCGCAGCTACCTCGATAGCAGTTCAAACAATCGGTCACTTAATGTGGTGGAGCAGACCGAACAGCTCGGCACCGGGCATGCCGTCGATCAGGCCATACCCCAGGTAGCAACCGATTCCGTGGCGTTGATACTCTACGGTGATGTGCCGCTGACGCAGTTACAAACACTGCAGGATCTGGTTGTACGGGCTGAACAAGGCAGTCTGGCACTGCTGACGGTTGAACTGACTAATCCGACCGGTTATGGCCGTATCGTCCGCGATGCTCAGCATCAGGTGGTCGCGATCGTGGAACAGAAAGACGCCAGCGAAGCTGAATTAACGATCCGTGAGATCAACACCGGAATCATGGCGTTGCCAGCGGCCTGGCTCAAACAGTGGTTACCGCAGCTCTCCTCCGACAACGCTCAGGGTGAATATTACCTGACCGATATCATCGCCATGGCCGCTGCTGCAGAACGGCGCATCGAAGCGATCCATCCCGCCAGTGAGCAGGAGGTGCAGGGGGTCAATAATCGACTTCAGCTGGCCGAGCTGGAGCGCTGGTATCAGCTCCAGCAAGCACAACACTGGATGACCGAAGGGGTCACCCTGGCTGACCCGGCCCGGGTCGACTTTCGCGGTGATATCCGTATCGGCCAGGATGTCAGCCTGGATATCAACGTGATCCTGGAGGGCCGGGTGGTGATCGGTGATAACGTTAGCATCGGTGCCAACTCGGTGATCAAGGACAGCAGCGTCGCCTCGGGCACGGTGATCAAGCCACACTCCATGCTCGATGAGACCCTGGTCGGTGAAAACTGTGATATCGGCCCCTTCGCCCGATTGCGGCCGGGCACGGTGCTGGCCAACAACGCCAAGATCGGCAACTTCGTCGAGACCAAGAAGACCATCGTGGGAGAAGGCTCCAAGATCAATCACCTGAGCTATGTGGGCGATGCGACCTTGGGTCGTGGGGTCAATGTTGGCGCTGGCACCATCACCTGCAACTACGACGGGGTGAATAAATTTCAGACCGAGATCGGCGACCACGCCTTTATCGGTTCCAATACCTCGCTGGTGGCGCCGGTGCAGGTCGGTGCCGGTGCAACGACAGGTGCAGGTTCCACCATTACCAAAGCGATCGAAGCTGATACGCTGGGTGTCTCGCGTGGGCGCCAGGTTAATCTCAAGGGGTGGCAACGGCCGCAAAAAAAGTCTGAACCCCTTTAACCCGTTTTACAAACATCGAGCAATGTAGATCCAAGCTGGATCAGGATGAACAGTTATGTGTGGAATTGTCGGCGCGATTGCGCAACGTCAGGTAGCAGGGATCCTGCTGGAAGGGCTCAAGCGGCTGGAATACCGCGGTTATGACTCTGCAGGGATGGCGGTGTTTAATGCCGACAGCGGTAGCATCAGCTGTACCCGACGTGCAGGCAAGGTCGCCGAGCTGGCTGCGGCATTGGATCAGCAGCCCCTGAGCGGCAGTGTTGGCATCGCTCATACCCGCTGGGCCACCCATGGCAAGCCTGAGCAGCGCAATTCCCATCCGCACATGTCCGGAAATCGGGTGGCGGTGGTACATAACGGAATTATCGAAAATTTTGAGCCCCTGAAGGCCGAACTGATCGTCAAGGGGTTTCAATTCAGCTCCGACACCGATACCGAAGTAATCGCTCACTTGGTCCACGACAAGCTAAATACTGGGATAGAGTTTATCGCTGCGGTTGAGCAGACGATCAAGCAGCTGCAGGGCGCTTATGCCCTGGCGATTATGGATCAGCACCAGCCTGAGCTGGTAATGGCTGCGCGGATGGGCAGTCCGCTGGTGATCGGGGTGGGCATTGGTGAGAATTTTATCGCCTCCGACCCGTTGGCGATGCTTCAGGTGACCGACCAGTTTATCTATCTGGACGAAGGTGAGATCGCCGAAGTACGGCTCGAATCCATTCGTATACGTGATCGCGAAGGGGCACCGGTCAGTCTTTCCGTGCAGCGCTTTGAGTACGGTCAGGATGCCGCTGATAAAGGCGAATACCGTCACTATATGCTGAAGGAGATCTACGAGCAGCCCAAGGTGGTCACTGCCGTTCTGGAAGGGCGTCTGGGTAAAGATGCGGTGCTTGAGCAAGTTTTTGGTGCCGAGGCTGCAGCCATCTTCGATCAGGTCCAGTCGGTCCAGATCATCGCCTGCGGCACCAGTTACCACGCCGGATTAATCGCCAAGTACTGGATTGAAGAGCTGGTCGGCATCCCCTGCATGATAGAGGTCGCCAGCGAGTACCGTTACCGTAAAACCGTGGTCCTACCCAATAGCCTGTTCC
>SDWN01000877.1 GCA_004195305.1 Neptunomonas sp.
CAGCTGTTCAGCGCGGTCGAGGATGCCCTGGATATGCCGCTGACCCATGCCGATGCGGATGCGGATTGCATCAATAGTACGCCCGGGTTAGTGCTGCTGTGTAATCAGGAGGCGTTAGTGGGGGCGTTAATGAATCTGGTCAATAATGCCCTGCAAGCGGGCGCGCAGGCGCTGGTGGTGCGTTCGGTGGTGGTGGATGAGCGGAGCTTACGCTTGCAGGTCGAAGACAGCGGGCCGGGGATGAATGCGCAGCAGCTGCAGCAGTCGCTGGAGCCGTTTTACAGCACCAAGTCGCAGGGCACGGGGTTGGGGCTGGCGGTCGCGCAGGTGGTGGCGCGGGCGCATCATGGTGAGTTTTTTATCAACTCGCTGCCGGGGCAGGGGACCGTGGCCGGCTTTGTGCTGCCGTATAAAGATCCCGCGAAACTGTAGGTCGGTCTGAAATTGCGCCTGCATTTAAGACACTTCCCGCATCCATGTGGGTCGGGGTTTAACCCGACAAGATAGCTAAATTGATTTAATCAGGAGTGATCGATGAGCCAAGCCTGTGTGCTGGTCGTAGAAGACGATGCTGAATTGCGCGAAGCGCTGTGCGATACCCTGGATCTGGCCGGGTATGGGTTTAGAGCGGTCGAGTCGGCTGAGGCCGCATTGACCCTATTGCAGACCGAGCCGGTGGATATGGTGGTCAGTGATGTCAATATGGGCGGTATGGATGGGCATGCGTTGCTGGCCAAGATTAAGCAGCTCAAGCCTGCATTGCCGGTGCTGCTTATCACCGCTTATGGGGCGGTTGATCGCGCCGTGGATGCGATCAGAAACGGCGCGGTGGATTATCTGCTCAAACCTTTCGAACCGGATCAGCTGCTGGATATCGTTGCCCGGCACGCTGCGTCCAAGCTGGCACTTGCGGGTGCCAGTGAGCCGATTGCAGAATCAGCCTCGGCCAAGCAGCTGCTGCAACTGGCACAGCGGGTGGCGGTGACCGATTCGACGGTGTTGATCATGGGCGAGAGCGGCACCGGCAAGGAGGTGCTGGCACAGTATATCCACCGCCATTCGCCCCGCGCCGAGATGCCCTTTGTGGCGCTCAATTGTGCGGCGATCCCTGAGAATATGCTGGAAGCGACCCTGTTCGGGCATGAGAAGGGATCGTTTACCGGCGCTTATGCGAGCATGCCGGGGAAGTTCGAGCAGGCCGATGGCGGCACCCTGTTGCTGGACGAGGTGTCGGAGATGGATATCGGTCTGCAGGCCAAGCTGCTGCGGGTGCTGCAGGAGCAGGAGGTGGAGCGGATCGGCGGGCGCAAGGTGATTAAGCTCAATGTGCGGGTGCTGGCGACCACCAATCGCGACCTGGGCCAGTATGTGGCGGAGGGCAAGTTTCGCGAGGATCTTTACTACCGGCTCAATATCTTTCCGTTGCACTGGAGCGCCCTGCGCGAGCGTCCCGAGGATCTGATTCCGCTGGCGCAGCGGCTGTTGCACAAACATGCCAGCAAGATGAATCGCGGCGGGGTGACTCTGGCCGCATCGGCGCACGCGGTGTTGCTGGGGCATGACTGGCCGGGTAACGTGCGCGAGCTGGAGAATGTGATGCAGCGGGCGTTAATTCTACAGCAGGGTCAGGTGATTCAGGCGGCCGATCTGTGTCTGAACCCGCGTTCGATGCAGGCGGCTACGACGGCGAGTATGCCATTGCAGACCGCGGCAGCCAGTGCGGACTGCGCCGCGCCGCAATTGGGCGATGATCTGCGCCAGCACGAGTACCAGTTAATTATCGATGCGTTGCGGGCGCACCGCGGCAGCCGTAAAGATGCCTCGGTGCAGATGGGGATCAGCCCCCGTACATTGCGCTACAAGCTGGCGCAGATGCGCGATAGCGGCATCGATGTGGATGGCTTGCTGAAGGGTTAGGTCTTCTATTAACCCTGCGGGTTAATAGAAGACGCAAGAATGCGTCATCATGGGTCGACCTGATTACCCATGATCCTCAGCTATCACAGCGACGAGCGATAGGAATACAGG
>SDWN01000186.1 GCA_004195305.1 Neptunomonas sp.
GAAGCGCAGAAAGATCCTGCGGGACCAGCTTAAAACCATAACAAACGCCATCAAGGGCCGCTCCGCGCGGCCGATGGTGACCTTCCCGAAATGACCCCACTATGCCGATATCCGGACTATGCCGAGTCGCTGCACTAGGGTGGCCTGTTGGCATGCAACATAACGTACACAGCCTACCCACGTGAGCATATTGCTCAGCATAGTCTGCGCCATTTCAAAGCGCCTTGAGGAAGGCGAGCAAGGCGTCCTCCGGTTTATAGCGCCCGTAACATCCCTCATGGGGCGTGGTCTTGGCGAGAGCTTTCTCCTTCATCGCCAAATCAGCCTCTAAATAGATATGCGTGGTCTCAACCGACTCATGGCCCAGCCAGAGTGCGATCACCGTTGTATCCACGCCAGCCTGCAACAACTCCATGGCTGCCGTATGCCTCAATACATGTGGCGATACACGCTTAGTTCGCAGTGACGAGCACACCTCGCTGGCGGTAGCGACGTGCTGCGCCAGCAGGTACTGGACCCCATCGTTGCTCAAGCGGTCGCCACGGCGATTGGGAAAGAGAATTTGACCCTCGCTCAGCGAAGGCTCCTTTAACCAGGTTTGCAGCGTTGCCACGGTCTGCCGGGTGAGCGGGACGCAGCGCTCCTTTCGCCCCTTGCCGAGCACATAAACATGGGCACCGGTGCCAAGATGCGTATTCTCGCGGGTCAGCCCGGTCAATTCGGATAAACGCAGACCGGTTTGTACCGCAAGCAGCAGCCAGGCATGATCGCGGCGGCCGAACCAGGTGCTCTGGTCGGGGGCGGCAAGGAGCGCATCGACTTCCGAACGAGACAAGTAATGCACCTGCTTATGGGGGCAGCGTTTGCTAGGGATAGCGAGAACACGCTGGATTTGCTCGGCGTGGTCGGGCAATTCGAAGGCGGCATAGCGGAATAAGGAGCGGATGGCCGTGAGCCGGAGATTGCGACTGCGCACCCCGATCCTTCGGCGTGATTGGAGGTCGTCCAGAAAGGAGCTGATCAGCGGCGCATCGATTTCTTCCCAGGCGAGCTGGGTCGGTTCCTTGCCAAGCTGAGATTTCGCAAACTGGAGCAGAAGGCGAAAAGTGTCACGATAGGAACAGATGGTATGGGGGCTGGCTTGTCGTTGCTTGATCAGGCGTTCGGTGAAAAAGCGTGTTAGCAAGACGGCGAAAGTGGTGTTTGACTTCATAATATCTGCTCCCAATGGTGTTCCAGTCGTTTCTTGGCCGCACCCAGTAATTCTGGACAGGCCGAGAGATACCAATACGTATCCCTGATCTCCACATGGCCCAGGAATGCCGAAAGCACCGGTAATCGACGCTCAACATCCTGCCCGTCGCGATACCACTGCAACAGCGTCGATAAGGCAAACCGGTGTCGCAGATCGTGTAGCCGTGGCCGGGAGCGCCCAGGTTGGCTGGATAATCCGGCTGTCAGGCGATGGAAAACGCCGTTCACGGCGTCGTAATTCAGTGGATTGCCGTGGCCGTTGATAAACCAGTGAGGAAGCAGACCTCCGGCCAGGACCTGTTCACGCCGGCCCCGGTAATCAGCCAAGACGGTGACGGTCGTTGCATGTAGCGGCACCAAGCGGGATTTACCGAATTTAGAAGAGCGGATTGTCAGGATGCCGTCGTCGAGATCGACGTCGTCCACGGTCAGGTCAAGCGCTTCACCAATGCGCAGGCCCGACACACTGAGCAGTCCGAATAGGCAGTAGTAGTTACGGCCCGCAAGGCCATCTTTAGCTGGTAATTTCAGGACGTCTTGCAGCAAGCGTTCGATGTCCTCGTCAGAGAAGAAGTAAGGGCTTGGGCGTTGATGATGGAAGGCGGCATTCAGGTGAACGCCGAGGGCAAAAGGTTTTCAAATGAACATCAGGGTTATTCGGAGCAGGCGCGGGCCGTGCTGGCACAACCTGGCGGAATCGCGTGGAATATTTATGACCAACGGTTGCACATTTTGGGCCGGGAATTCGAAGACTATCAGCAGGCTGAAGAAG
>SDWN01000197.1 GCA_004195305.1 Neptunomonas sp.
ATCTCATGGAGTCCACCTTCGCTGCTAAAAGCCGCCAGCGGAGCGATAAAAACCAGACCATCGCGAGCGCCTCGAAACTGATCCGCATGCCCCTGCCGCAGCTGCGTTGCGCGAGCGCCCACCCTATTTCCCTGCGGCAATGCGCGGCCATCCCGAAACTGCGGGGCGCGGCTGATGACCTGACCCAGCTGTTGACGCAGAAACTGGCGCAGGCTGCGCTCCTGCATCAGGTTGTCAGCAACGGCCTGCCCCGAGCGCCAGTGATGCATACCCAGACGCAAACCGGAGTATCCCAGTAACAGCATCAACACCATCAGGGTTATCGCCACCAGTAATTCCACCAGTGTAAAGCCTGCCTCTGAGCGATGTTTCATCGCGATCTTAGCCCCCTGTTCACGGCCCCTGGAGACGACAGACGCAAGGTCTCTAGCCGGAACTCACGCTCACGCCCGGATCGATGCCAGCTGACTGTTAGCGCCAGCCGGTACAGAGCCGGCTGCGGCCGTGCATCCCGTAACGGTTCAGCCCGGTCAGCGGTGACAGCCGAGATCTGCAAATCCCAGCCATAACGGTCGTCAAACCGCCCCTGCTGTTCCCCCGCCTGCAGCGGGGTCAGAACCCCAACCCCGGCCAGCTGCGACTCGGCCAGTAAAGCCGCCCGGGTGAAGTCACTGGACAGATTTAAACTGTTGAGGCCATTGGCGAAGATGGCGTAGATCACTGTCATCGTGGTGGTCAGGATCACAAAGGCCACCAGCACCTCGATCAGGGTAAAGCCCTTGCTGTCAGGCTTCTGGGGCCGCCTCGCTGTCGACATTGACCCTGGCCCTCCCTGTTAACCACTGCACTGCGATCCGATACGCCCGTTTACCATCGGTCAGGATTAGTTTCCTGTCATCGGCGCTACCGTCCGGATAAAAACGGATCCGCTGCGAGACCGATTCTGTAGCCGGTTCCTCAGCCACGCCGTCGAAATCGAAGCGCCAGTTGCCGGGCAGTCGGCGCTGCTCCCGCCCCTCCAACCTGAACGTGCGCGTCTCCAGCACCACCTCGACCAGCCGTTGCTGGTTGATGGCCTGGCTTCTGGCCTTGGCCAGAGTCGTGAGCAGATCCCTCAGGCTGCTCTGGCCCTGAAATTGCCCCACACCCTTGGAAAATGACAGCGGCACCAGTACCAGCAGCATCGCGGCGATGGTCAACACCAGCAGCAGCTCGAGCAGGGTGAATCCGCTCGCCGAAGACGATCCGGGCACAGGCTGATCCAGAGTTGCATTCACGCCCTGTCCCCTCTACCCGTTGCCGACATCCTGATTCTCATGCTCTCCCCCCAGGATCTTGTCGGCGCCTAGGAGGCTGTAGATATCGTAATCCCCCTCCTTACCGGGTGACGATCCGGGCACGCGCTGATCCGGAGCTGCCAACACGACCAATCCCCCCTACCAGTTGCCTACATCCTGATTCTCATGATCTCCCCCCTGGACGTTGTCGGCGCCCAGGCTGTAGATATCGTAATCCCCCTCCTTACCGGGTGACTGGTACTGGTACTGGTTGCCCCAGGGATCTTTGGGCAGCACTTTTTTCTTCAGGTAGGGACCGTTCCAGCCGCTTGCGCCGTCCGGCTCCTGCACCAGCGCCAGCAACCCCTCCTCGGTGGACGGGTTGCGGCCGATCTCCAAGTTGAATAGATCCACCCCCCCGGACAGCTCCTCGACCTGCAACCGGGCGGTATCGGTCTTGGCCTTCTTCAGATATTTAAGTACCTGGGGGCCGGAGATGCCTGCTAATAAGCCGAGTATCACCAGCACCACCAGCAGTTCGATCAGGGTGAACCCCGTCTCCCGGAGGGCCGGGCATGATTTTCTATTCATGGATTTTCCCTTTGCGTGGATCCTATTAACAATTACTTTGTGCGTGGCCCTTTTCATCAGCCCCCCCTGGGTCTATTACCCTGTCTCTTATACACATCT
>SDWN01000408.1 GCA_004195305.1 Neptunomonas sp.
GTCTGGCGCATGGTTTCGATCACGCTATCAAGCGGTACATGGTGGGATCCATCACCGCGCAGCGCCAGCCGGGCGGCGTTGATCGCCTTGACCGCACCCATGGTGTTGCGCTCGATGCAGGGCACCTGAACCAAGCCGCCAATCGGATCGCAGGTCAGCCCCAGGTTGTGTTCCATACCGATCTCCGCCGCGTTTTCGATCTGCGCGTTAGTACCGCCCATCACCGCGGCCAAGCCAGCTGCCGCCATCGAACAGGCCACGCCGACTTCGCCCTGGCAACCGACTTCGGCCGCGGAGATCGAGGCGTTCTTCTTATATAGCATGCCGATGGCACCGGACGTTGCCAGGAAGGTGAAGATGCCTGCTTCGTTAGCGCCCGGAATAAAGCGGCTGTAGTACGCCAGTACCGCAGGGATAACGCCAGCAGCACCGTTGGTGGGCGCGGTCACAACGCGGCCACCGGCGGCGTTCTCTTCGTTGACCGCCATGGCGTAGAGGTTGATCCAGTCCATGATGCTGAGCGGATCCCTGAGTGCCGCTTCGGGACGATCGGTCAACTCTTTGCGCAACAGGTAGGCGCGGCGTTGCAAACCGAGACCGCCGGGCAGTACACCGCGTTCACGGCAACCGCGCTCGATGCTGGCTTCCATCACTTGCCACAGCTGGCGCAGGTTGGCTTCTACCTCTACTTCGCTGCGCATCGCTTTTTCATTGGTCAACACTAGCTCGGCAATGCTCAGGCCGCTCTCTTTGCAGCGCTCAAGCAGCTCCAGACCGGTCTCAAACGGGTAGGGGATCGGAAAGTTGGCCGATGCGTTGGCCGGTTGCGAGATCTGATCTTCGCAGAGCACAAAACCGCCGCCGATAGAAAAATAGAGTTTGCTGATCAGCCGGATGCCAGCCTGGTCGAACAACTCGAAGCGGATGCCGTTGGGGTGCTGGGGCAGCGTTTCGCCAAACAGGAAACAAAGATCGCGGCTTTCATCGAAGGGGATTTGAACTTTTCCGGCCAGTAGCAGTTTATGGGTACTGCGGATCGCGGAGATCTTGGCGGGGACGGTATCAGGGTCGATCTGGTCGGGCACTTCACCCATCAGCCCGAGCATGGAGGCAGTGTCGGTTGCGTGGCCCTTGCCGGTCATCGCCAGCGAACCGTACAGCGAGACGCGTACCCGACCTGCCTGGACAAGTAGATGGTTGGATTCGAGCAGGGCTAGAAAGCGTTGGGCGGCCCACATCGGCCCCACGGTGTGCGAGCTGGACGGGCCTATGCCGACTTTGAACAGATCAAAAAGACTCAGTGACATCTTGTTGCTCCGGGGTGAGGCGTTTGCCTACAGTTATTGTTATAGCGCACGGGTTTCTGGGTTGCTGTCTCATACTGCCGGTGCGTTTTTTGATCGATTTTGAAAGATTACCCCTAGACGGAAACACAGTCAACAAATATTTCCTATACGAAACTTGTGTCCTGATTTGTGGCTACTGGGGTTGTTGGTGGATGATTGGTGCTCCTAAGGGATTGCTGTATCATCGACGGTAGTCCTAGCAGCACCCGTTGCTGTGGAATGTTTCAATGTTTTTACAGAGTTTACTTTAGGAAACTCACGGAGTAGACGCATGTCGGATAGCCAGGTTCCATTATCAATGCTGGATAAAGAGCGGCAAAAAGAGCGCGCTTCTGAATTAAAGGGAGGTCGGGATGAGTGGCAGGCAGGCGTCGATGCCCAGATGACCGAGCTGCAGCTGGGGAAGCGGGTACGGGAGATCCGGCTGAGCCATAACCTGACTCTGGAGGAGGCCAGTCAGCGTACCGGCCTGGCACGCTCCACGCTGTCCAAGATAGAGAACGAGCAGCTCTCACCCACCTTTCAGGCAGTGCAGAAACTGGCCAAAGGGCTCAATATTGATATCCCTCAGTTGTTCAGCAGCGCCAAAGAATCGCGCAGCGCCGGCCGCCGTGATATCACTCGGGCGGGTCAGGGCCGGACGCATCCAACGCCGACTTATGAGCATGAGATGCT
>SDWN01000415.1 GCA_004195305.1 Neptunomonas sp.
TGTCACGGGCACGTTCAATTACGATGCCAAGGATGAAGCCAACAGCCAGGTTGTAATGAACGTAGCGACGGCCAGCATCGACAGCAACCATGCTGAGCGGGATAAGCACCTGCGCAGTGATGATTTTCTCGATACCGACAAGTACCCAACCGCCAGCTTTAAAAGCAGTAGCTTCGATGGTAAAACCCTTAGCGGCGAACTGACTCTTCATGGCGTTACCAAGACGATCAGCATCGACGTGACTAAAATCGGCGAGGGTAAAGACCCTTGGGGCGGTTACCGCGCAGGCTTTACCGGCACTCATAACCTGAAACGGTCTGATTTCGGTATCAGCTACAACCTCGGACCCGCAGCCGAAGTGATCGAGATGCAGTTCAACCTTGAAGGCATTCTTGACAAGTAGATTAACGAATTAAGCAGGATCGACCATGGCGATTAGCAACACCTCCAGCCGCTTTGGCTGGTTAACCCGGCTACTGCACTGGTTAGTGGCAGTGCACATTCTGGGGCTGGTTGCTCTGGGCTGGTACATGGTCGATCTGAGCTACTACGACCCCAACTATCACGACAGCCTGTTCTACCACAAAGCCTTTGGTCTGGTTGCACTAACCCTGGCAGCCGCCAAGGTGGCCTGGTTTATTGTCAACGTCCAGCCCTCGCCAACCCAGGCCTTACCGGCCTGGCAAGCGTGGGCGTCCAAAGCGGTGCACCTGCTGCTGCTGGGGTTGATGCTGATCATCCCCATCAGCGGCTATTTCATCTCCACCTCTGCAGGCGATGGTATCGACCTGTTTGGGGTGCTCGAGATTCCGGCCCTGATCGCGGTTAGTGATGCCTGGCGGGAGATCGCCATCGCTATTCACGAGTACCTGGCTTACACAATCCTCGCGATCACCGGACTGCATGCCGCCGCCGCGCTGAAACACCAATTTATCGACAAGGACGGCACCCTGACGCGGATGCTGTGGTAACCCTGGCCTGCTGCATGGCTGACGAAGGGCTGGCTAAGCCCCTCTGTTTAGCTGCCTTTTGACTCTATAGAGGGCGGCAATGGTCGAAGCATAACCCGCAATAGTTCAATGCTAAGTCCGACAAGCTAGAAAATCCTCTACCCGCATGATTTCTCCCGCTTGACTCGGTGTATAGCCAGGCAGTTGCGCAATAACTTCAACAAAACCGGGGGCTGTTAATGAGGCGATGAAGCGCCGCATCGCTGCCTGTTTAAGCATGCGGGTATGACAGACAAATAAATAATACTCTGATGTTATGGGCAGAAAACCCAAACCAAACTGTCGCGCTGCTGCCTCGACACCAAAACCAACATCGGCCATACCCGCAGCAACATAAGCTGCCACCGCCGAGTGGGTATACTCCTCATCCTCAAAGCCGTTGATAGCGGTGCTGCTGAGCCCTTCCCTGCGCATCAACTCATCCAACAGCGCACGGGTTCCCGATGCGGTCTGCCGATTGATAAAGCGGATATCACTGCGCACCAGGTCCTGCAGGCTGACAATCGCTTTGGGATTAGCAGGCTTAATCATTAACCCCTGGCAACGGGTCACAAAACCAATGACCCGATGAGCCCTGGGTTTTAAATAGCGATGATAGGTTTCGAGCATAGATGCGCTGATAACTTCGGTCGGGACATGAAAGCCTGCCAGGTCACACTGCCCCCGCTCCAGAGCGGCCAGCGCTTGCTCTGCACTTTTATACTGCAGATCCAGTTGATAATCGACCGCGTGATCCGGCAACTGCGCAACCGCATAGCCATGGCTGGCGTAGAGCCGCAGTTGGGGCCTGCTGCTCTCAAGGCTCTTTTGTATTTCCAGATTCAGTTCTGAGGCAAGATTTTTCAGCTGCGGCTCAAGACGTGCCACCACACGCTGCTCGGCCCAGAGTAACTTCTCCCCCAGCGGGGTCAGTGTCGCACCCTTACCCTTTTGTAAACTAACCAGTTCACAGCCGAAAAAGGCCGCCCATTTTTTCAGCAAATTCCACCCATGGCGGTAAGAGATGCCGA
>SDWN01000652.1 GCA_004195305.1 Neptunomonas sp.
AGCTCGGTTAGCATACCGTGCAGCGCAGTCTGGGTCTGTTCTAGGGATTGATCGCGGCGCTGAAAATAGCTCATCAAGCCTTTTTCAGCCGCTACGGCGGTGGTTCTCAGCGCGCCCCTAGCATCACTTTTAAGCAGCGCTTGCAGCGGTACCAAGCGGCCATCCAGCTCCTGATCCAAGCCCTTAGAGGCCAGACAGAGCCGGACCGTGACCCGCGCTAACGCATCAAGATCCGCCTGATCGGTTTCTTGTTGCAGCTCCAGCTTCTGAACACTTTTCTGAAGCGTTAAAAGGTCTTTATCAACAGCCACTGCTCGAATCCTTCCTTTTTTAAAAAACAGATTAGCCGGAGAAACCTGCGAACAAGTTCCGGGCAGCGGCTGGCGCCCTAAAAACCACGATCATCGCGTTATTTGAGCTTAGCCTGCTCCTGTGCCACTAGGTAATCCACCACCTCAAGCACCTTCTTATGACTACCGGCGGTGCCTGCTGTCACTAAATATTTACCATTAACGACCATCGACGGTACCCCTTTAATCTGATACTCAGCCGCCTTCCTCTTGCCTAAATTGAACTTAGAACTGAGCGAGAAAGAGCCGTAAGCCTTGTTAAAATCAGCGTCACTAACACCGAAATCGGCAAAAAACTTCGCCAATTGTTCCTTATTGTTGATCCAGCTACGCTGCTGATGAATCAAGCTAAACAGCGCCGGGTGAGTTTCGTGCTCCAGCCCCAGGGTGACTGATATGTAGTAAGCCTTGGCGAACTCGGCCTGTTTTGGACTAAATACCGCTGGCAGGTGTTTAAAGTCGACTGATTCAGGCTGCTGCTGCTTCCAAGGCCCCAAATAGCGTTCAAAATCACTGCAATGCGGACACCAGTAACCAAACACCTCCACCACTTCGACCCTGCCCGGATCCTGAGTCCTTACCACCTGAGACAGCTTGGTGTAGTGCTTACCCTCTTCGAACTCCTGCGCCTGCACCGACAGCGCTAACAAGGGTAACAACAGTAACGCAACGCTTTGGAACCACATTTTTTTCAGCATAGAGCCATTCTCCATCTCAAATTTCAATAAATATCAGCCCATTGGATTACGAATCAGACAAAAGGTTGCATGCAAGGCATTGTCTACGCAGACAATGCCCAACACAAGCCAAAAGCAGACGTTCAACTAAGCCTTTTTCCTATTTTTAATCCTCTCAAGATACACAATACTCGGATGCATTTCCCCGAGGATGTACCCATGCAGTCACGTACGTTTATTACCTCATCTCTATTGACCCTTGTACTCGCTATGCCAGCCCTCTCCGTAGAAGCCGGGCACACAACCACTCACGCTCCGCGTCTGGAACAGTTTCAGCAACGACAGGGGGCGCTGCAGGTTTTGCGCACGGCACTGATTAGAATCGGCACAGACAAACAGCAGAACGAGTACGCCAAACCCATCGCAGAAAAAGCGCTGAAACTGGAACAACACGCCAAGGAGTTATTGCAACAAGGCGATGCAAATGGCGCACAACAACAGCTGACCCTGGCGCTGGATGTGGTTAAAGCCGCCATCTCCACGCTCAGAAATCAAGAAACCCTGGTTCGCAGCCTCAACTTTGAGTCACCGCAGGATGAGTACAGCTACGAAAAGAAGCGCTATGAAAGCTACTGCATACTGGCCGATCTGCTGCTAAAAGACCGCCGTGTCGCAGCCGCTATCAAACTCCGCGAACAAGCCCGAACTCTGGCCGACACCGCTTCAAAACAGGCATCCGATAAACATTTCAGCGACGCTCTGGAGACCCAGGAGAAGAGCAACCGCTTGGTGGTTCAGGCGATCCGTCGCAGCGGCGTCTTTATACCCGGCTAACGCACCCGGTATGCAGTCAACCAACCCGCCCCGAAACGGACCTTAACCGCGGCTTATAGACAATTAAAGCTGAGCTGCTCAGCGGCCAACTCGGACAGAGTGTCACTGAGAAACGCTTCCAAAGGCTGCTGATCACTATCACGCAGCCAGCGCTTGG
>SDWN01000656.1 GCA_004195305.1 Neptunomonas sp.
AGATGTGTATAAGAGACAGTCTGTGTGTTCCGCTCCTGTGAGCGCGGCATGCAGGCTCTGGCTCGCTATACTCAAGCACGGCTGCGTGCCGGAGTGGCTGCTTAATCAACAGGCCGTAGCGCGCCTGGCTAGGGCTGTGTCTTGCTGGGTAGTCAAGCACGGCTGCGTGCCGGAGTGGCCGCTTAATCAGCAGGCCGTAGCGCCTGGCTAGGGCTGTGTCTTGCTGGGTAGTCAAGCACGGCTGCGTGCCGGAGTGGCCGCTTAATCAACAGGCCGTAACGCGCCTGGTTAGGGCTGTGTCTTGCTGGGTAGTCAGGCCCGGATGAGGGGCTACCCTGGGTAGTAAGTTTTGTGCATAGCACAAAATGTGTGATATAAGGGTTTCTACTTACAAAAGACAATGGAGGCAGCGATGAGTATTAAGCATGTGGGTGTAGTTGGCGCGGGACAGATGGGCGGCGGTATTGCACAGGTTTGTGCCCTGGCGGGTTTGCAGGTGTCATTGTGTGATCAGAATGAAGCGGCGCTGGAGCGCGGATTGGCGGCGATCAAGACCAGCCTGGAGCGGATGCTGAGCAAGGAGAAAATTAGCGCAGAAGAACTCGCTAATGTGCTCGGTCGCATTCAAAGCAGCACCACGACCGTGTCGCTGGCGCAGGTGGATATCGCCATCGAAGCGGCGACCGAAGTCGAGAACATCAAGCAGATTATCTTTAAAGACCTTGATCGGGTCTGTAAGCCAGAGGCGATTCTGGCCACCAATACCTCATCAATCTCCATCACCCGTCTGGCCGCAGTCACCCAGCGCCCGGGCAAGGTGATCGGGATGCACTTTATGAACCCCGTGCCGATGATGAAGCTGGTCGAGGTGATTCGGGCGCTGCAGACCGATGATACGGTGTTTACTCAGGTCACTGAGCTGGCCAAGGAATTGGGCAAAGTACCGGTGGATGTCAACGATGCCCCTGGTTTTGTGGCCAACCGCATCCTGTTGCCGATGATTAACGAGGCGGTGTTTGCGCTGTACGAAGGCCTGGCCAGTGCCGAAGAGATCGATACTGTGATGAAGCTGGGGATGGGGCACCCGATGGGGCCGCTGGCACTGGCGGATCTGATCGGCCTGGATACCTGCCTGAGTATCATGGAGGTGCTGCACGATGGTTTCAGCGATTCCAAATACCGTCCCTGCCCGTTGCTCAAGCAGATGGTCGATGCCGGCTATCTGGGGCGTAAGTCCGGACGTGGTTTCTTTAGCTATTAATACGCGCTTTTAAGAGTTTTTACAGAGGAACTGTTCGATGAATAATCCGATTTCCGTTGATGCCAATGCGTTTGAAAATATTCTCCTCGAAGAGGTTAAAGGGGGGATTTTCCGGCTGACCATCAACCGCCCCAAGGTGTTGAACGCGCTCAATGCCGATACGCTTAATGAGATGAACGCAGCCCTGTATGCCCTGTCGATCAATAACACCGCCCGGGTGCTGCTGATCACCGGCGCCGGAGCCAAAGCCTTTGTGGCCGGTGCCGATATCGAGCACATGAGCAAGCTGACCCCGCTTGAAGGTAAAGCCTTTGCTGAGCAGGGGATGCAGGTGTTCCGCCGCCTGGAGACGCTGAATATTCCGGTGATCGCGCTGGTCAACGGTTACGCCCTCGGTGGCGGCTGTGAACTGGCGATGAGCTGCGACTTTATCCTGGCTTCCGATAACGCCAAGTTTGGCCAGCCAGAGGTCAATCTGGGGGTCACCCCGGGCTTTGGGGGCACCCAGCGCCTGACGCGTCTGGTAGGTACCTCGATGGCGATGGAGTTGCTGGTGACCGGCCGTACCGTCTCGGCCCCTGAGGCGCTGCAGCGTGGCTTGGTCAATCATGTCCATCCACAAGAACAGTTATGGGATAAAGGCCTCTGTCTCTTATACACATCT
>SDWN01000872.1 GCA_004195305.1 Neptunomonas sp.
TCCATTGGCTGTGATTCCGCATCCAATAACACCGCAACAACTAATTGGGACATAGCCAAAATAAAATATCATCGTAACGTGCCCCGTATTTTGGCGTTGCGCCAAGCGAACAGCATTTGTGTAAGCCACGCATGGCCACTCACCAATACAATGCCGGCGATGACCATCAACGCCCCATTCAGAAACACTGGCTCAATCGGTTCACTGAGTAACCAGCCTCCCAGCGCAACGCCGAACAAAGGGGTCATTAATGATAAAACCCCTACCTGTGAGGCCGGATAGTGGCGTAACAGCCAGAACCAGATCAGGAAAGCGACAAAGGAAACAATGACCGACTGAAAGGCAAGACTCGCCAGAGCGAGCGGGGTAACGTTGAACGTTAACTGATCGAGTGCTGCGGCACTGAGGGTCAGCAATACAAATGCAGCTATGAGCTGATAGAGCAGGGTCTCTTTGGGCGAAACGCTAGCCAAGCGGGAGGTTCGAATCAACACGGTCGTTAGCCCCCAAGCCGCACCAGCCAGCAATGCAAGACCATCGCCGAGAAGGGATGACACCACGATTTCACCGCGCTGAGGCCCCATAAAGGCTAAGACGATACCCAGGAAGGCCAGACTGATGCCAAGCCATTGAAGCGGTGCCATTTTCTCGCTATCGACGAGAAAGTGGAGAATAAACGCTGCGAAGATGGGCGAGGTATAGAGAAACACCACCGCATGAGAGGCCGATGTGTATTGTAGTGCTTGACCCAGAAACAGATACTCCAGGGTAAACAGCACGCCAACGACCAAACCCAGTTTCCAATTGCCATCAGCAAAGGTCAGCCTTTCCCCGCGCAGGTACATGTAGATTGCCACCAGTCCGGCACTGATCCCCGAACGCAGCGCCAACTGCAGTACAGGAGCGATATCAGGCGCCGCCACTTTAAGCGCAATCTGCTGCATACCAAGACATAAACAAAAGAACACCATCAGGCCAACTGCCAGCGAATCCAAAGGCGTGCGGGTATTCATCAGTTTTCTCCAGGATGATTTACATGCTTGGGAGCCATTATCATGGTGTCGCTTTTGGTTTATATAGCTAGAATATGACAATCGGTAGCTGCAGGACGACAGTCTGAACGATGAGCCTCTCATTTAAGCATCTCTCTGTACCGCCCTTTGGCGATACGTTGCCCGCGCAGATTTTCTTCCGTACGGCAACGATGCCGGCAGACGCTGCCTACCCACAACATACGCACCCTTGGGGTGAGTTCGTCTTTTCCTATAGCGGTGCCGTAGAAGTCAAAGTGGGGCATCACCAATATCTAGCACCCTCTCAATACGGACTCTGGTTGCCGTCGGGCACGGAGCATCAGGGGCTCAATCGCTACGAGGCTTGCCATTGCTCCATGTACGTCGCGGAACGGCTATGTGAAGGGATGCCGCAAACCCCCTGCGCGTTAACGGTGAGTCCGCTGGTGCGTGCGGTGTTAGAGCATCTCAGGCAACACCCGATCACCTTGCCCTACACCGAGGAAACCTCTAGGTTGCTTCAGGTCCTGGTGGATCAACTAAAAGTAGCCGCATGCGATGGCAGTTATCTCCCCGCATCCAATGACCCGTTACTCCGCCGCGTATTGGCGATGCTAGAAGCAGACCCGGGCGATAGACGCTCGATGGCCGAATTAGCAAGGTCCGTTCACACTACGGAGCGGACCTTGATGAGGCGGTGTAAGCGTGATCTAGGTATGACCCTAGCCGAGTGGCGACAGCGTCTCAGAGCTATCCGCGCCATGCCGTTGTTGGAAGCGGGGGATAAAGTTGAAACCATTGCCCTAGATCTGGGGTATGGCAGTTCATCCGCTTTCATCGCGATGTTTCGGCGATTGATGGGAGTTACGCCAGATGAGTATCGAAAACGCACTCGAGGCTAGGAGGCTGACCGAGAATAGCGATCGTAAGGCTGTACCGGTCTCTGACCGGTACTTATTTCACACCTATCAGGCGTCCGCTTAGGGAAAACCTCAGACCGCG
>SDWN01000874.1 GCA_004195305.1 Neptunomonas sp.
GGTCGGGCTTCAGCCTGACGCATGCTGCACCCTGATCGAAAACAACCCAAATCCACGAAGGAATATTGGGTTTTTGGGTGCGTCATCCCGACATAGAGAACCCCCTGAGGGTTCTGTCAGAATGAAGCCGACTCACAGGGATAATGTGGGAAGTGTCTTAAATACAGAAGCAGTTTCAGCCAGACCTACAGGGATAATGAAAAAATAGATCGGCTGCATCGTGGCTGAGCTTTGTGGGTAATCAGGTGTGGTTTTGTCTCTTCCCCTGTGAACATAGCAATCTTTCCATCTCATCAGGGTCGATAAAGCGACGCTAATTTTACTGTTCTCTCCGCCTGGTAATGGCAGGGCCTCGGTTCTAGACCAAATGATCGCTCGTCGACAATCATTTAACCAAATCTCATTAACCACAAGAAAAAGTAAGCTATAAATGATCCAGATCAACCCTCGCCGGCTGTTTTTATAGTAGGTTGGTGTAGAATTAGGTGCTTTACGTACCGGCAGCAAAGCCCGTTTTTTCCATCAATAAAAAAATTACAGCAATTGGGGCAGCTACAATTCGATGAACCGGCATATCGGCTACAAAATCCTCGCCAGCGTTAGCGTCTGTATGTTGTTGGCGATGTCGGTTATTGCCGTCTATGTCACCCAGCAGCAGGAACGCAGCATTCTCGAACAGAATGAACGGACGCTGCTAAATTTAACCGAATCCACCAGTCAGAGCGTCCAGACCATCATGCTGGCCGGTTACGCCGACATCGCCCTGGATCTGGCCACCAACCTCAAGAAGGTGGAGGGGATCGTCGATTTCCGGCTTATGCACCGTGACGGTTATGAGGCGTTCCAGCAAAATGACACCATCGACAGTGTCAACGAGCGGATCGGCGACGAAGAGTTCGTCCCCCGCGATGACCAGAACCGGATTGATATCCTCAACAAAGATCACCCCAAGTTCCGTGCGGCGCTAGAGACCCTTCAGACCCAAACTTATGAAGAGACAGGGTCCGATGGGGAGTCCCTGCTTACCTTTCTGACCCCGATCGAGAACCAAAAGGATTGCCAGAACTGCCACGGTAAGGATCACAGTGTGCGCGGTGTGATCAAACTCACGACCTCGCTGGAGCCGGTACACCGCGAGATACGCAACACCTGGATCACCCTTGGGATCGGAATGTCGGTGATCACGGTGATCGTGATACTGGTGATCGGTTATCTGGTACGTCATATCTCACTGCCGATCCTAGAGGCGGCCGAAGAGATGCAGAATATCGCCACCGGGGAGGGAGACCTGACCGTTTCACTACCGGTGACGGGGCGCGACGAGGTGGCGTTGCTGACCGGCGGTTTCAATACCTTTGTCGGCAAGATCCACCAGACCATCGGCGAGGTGGCGGGATCGGCGGCATCGCTCAATACTCTAGCGGATCAGGTGCAATCCATCTCTTCCGATACCCGTCTGGCGACCGAGGAGCAGCACCGCCAGATCGACCGCGCGGTGTCAGCTGTCACCCAGATGGCGGCGACGGTGGTAGAGGTGACCGCCAGTGCCGAAGGTGCGATGAAAGAAGCGCGCCAGGTGAATCATATCGCCAAGGAGGGCCGGGCGGATGTGGATCAGACGATCCAGGCGATCCATCAGCTCAAGACCAAGATCGACAGTTCCAACACGGTGATGAGCAGTCTGAAAGACGATGTGGAGAGTATCGGTTCGATTCTCACCATGATCCAGGGGATTGCCGACCAGACGAACCTGCTGGCACTGAACGCCAGTATCGAAGCGGCCCGTGCCGGCGAGTATGGGCGGGGCTTTGCGGTGGTGGCCGACGAAGTGCGGAATTTGGCTAGGCGCACCGGCCAGTCCACTGTGGCGATCCAGGGCTTTATCGAGCGGTTGCAGGGCAACAGCAATATCGCAGGCAAGCTAATGGGCGAATGCTTGGTTGAGGCCGACGCGAGCATGGTCAAGGCCTGTCTCTTATACACATCT
>SDWN01000885.1 GCA_004195305.1 Neptunomonas sp.
GCCTTAATAAGCTTAGAAGTTCTGTAGTGGCGCTTGTACCAGTAATAAGACAGCAACAGGGAAAGGAACAACTCGACCCTGGCCAGTTGCGCGTACAGTGGCTGATCGGAAAAACTGAAGCTCCCCGAATCGATCGCGCCAACAGCGACCTGACCCAGCAAAGGAATCAACAGCAACCAGGCCAACAATTCTGTGAACTTGAGCCTATCTTTCACCGCAAGGTGAAGCAGCACCACACTGATCAGGGGTAATGTATTCAGAAAGTAAACCTGACTGACGAGGTACGCGACGAAAAGTAGGCAGGCCGAATAGTTAACGCTGAGCAGCTCTTTAAGCACCACCCAGACCTTATGCTCGACACTACGGAGCTGGCCATCCTCACTTTGGACCCTTAGCTGCGCCATTAGCGTCGTGGCGATAAACAACGCGGCAGCCGTCAGCAGCAACGTAATAAGCGGGAATAGATACGCGTCAAGATTAGCGAGAGCCTGGCTGGGATGATCAAAGACTGCGCTAAAGCCAATACTATTGAGCGAGACGCCAACAGCCAGCAACACATAAGCCTCGGCTCGCACCGAGATAAAGCGCTCCTTGCACCCCAGCCAGAGCAGCAACACGCCTTCTAGCATCAGCACCAGCCCCAAGAAATCCTGACTGATAAGACTTAAAGCCGCAAAGCCGATAAAACTACCCGCAAACACCAGCATCAGAGCGCGAACCTGCTTATGACCAGCAAAAAACCCGTATAGACAGGCACAGGCAACGCCGTTGGCAAGGAACAGCTCGCCGCTATAAGGCGTCAACTGAGCAAGCACGACCAGCAGAAATGCGACTAAGGCAAACGACATTGCCAATAGGCGTTTGGTTACCGGGTTGCGAGGCGCCGCGCTGTCGCCTAAGCCAACCCCTGCTTGCAGCCCGCTAGCGTCAGCAGCCGCGACGGAGAGGCTTTGGGTTAGCCAAAACAACCCCGTCAAGCCGTATATGTAGAAGATGCCATTAACCGAGGCAATGGCAACGACGACCTCCCAGTCCAGCCCCGTGAGCGGCCCGCCAAGATGCAGCACGAAGGCTTCAACACAGGCAATATGTAGCAGAGTTGCCACTTCCATCAATACCGGCCAGCCCAGCCTGCGACTTTGCAGTAAAGAGCAACTGCCGATCAAAAGCAGATAAGGCAGATACAACAACGGTGCCTGACTGCCCGAAATCAACATCATTGGCGCCAGCGAACCACCGACCAAGGCAACAATAGAGACCACCTTGGCGCTGAACCGCATCGACAGCCCAAAGCCTGCCAACGTGATCAGCAGCAGCAACAGAAAGCTCAAACTTGTGGGCACCAGTTCGAAATAGGGGCCAATGTAATAAGTGCTGAGGTAATTGAGAATAAGCCCAAGACCAACAAGACCGGAACCAAAGTCCGCCATCGCTGAACGCTTTTTCCAAATAAAGATACCGCCAACGAGGATCGCATTGGCAAAAACAAAGCCCAGCAGCACTTTGCCCAGCTCCGAGAACCAGTTGTTGACCGAGTACTGCAGCAGATAACCAAAACCCAGGGTCAGAGTGATGATTCCCGCCAGGGTCATCAAGAATACCGGCCCCAGCCCTTTGCCCTGATAGTGCCGATAGAAAGACTTTATCGGGCTGGCAATGCTTGAAAAAGGGCCTAGCAAGGCGATAGCGGATTCACCTAGCGAGGTACTGATCTGCCCGGCATATTGGCTAAATTGACTACCCGCCTGTGCTGCAGCACTGGCTGTAGACGCCCGTAGCAATCGTTTTTTCTGTGTTTGACAAGGGTCTGGCGCACCCCAAGGATCCGGACGGGCCTGAGCGCCCTGCTCTGCCAATACCGGAGACACCGACCCCGGCGCTACGGCCGTCAGCGACCCTAGCCGCTCGGTAGACGCCAGTGGCGCTACGCGTTGTGTCGAGCCAGCCAGTGCACCGTTATCAACAACCTGCCCGCTAGCACCGGTCTCAGTGGTGGCTTGCTGCTGCACAAGC
>SDWN01000892.1 GCA_004195305.1 Neptunomonas sp.
GTGCAGCCGCGCTCTTTTTTGGCCAGGTGCAGCGCCGAACCGGCGTGGCGCACCAGACTGGCCATATCGCTGGCGCTATCGGGGTAGACCGCGCAGCCGATGCTGACCCCCAGCGCCAGGTTGTGCCCCTGAACCCGGTAAGGGCGCTGATGCAGGTAACAGATCCGCTCGATCTGCTTGCTTAGCAGGGCGTCGACATCGTCGCCGAGCACCAGCAGGGCAAACTGATTATCACCCACCCGCGCTAGTTCTTGCCCGGCCTCCAGCCCGGCTTGCAATCGGGAGGCAACCTTGCTGATGGTTTCGTCGCCGACCTCCGGCCCTAGGGCGTTGTGTACCCGTTTAAAGCCGTCGATATTAAGCATCATCAGCCCGAGCTGCTGGTTGCTGTTGCTGGCCTGGTCATACAACAGGTTCAGTTGCTGGGTAAAACTATGCCGCGACGGTGATCCGGTCTGATCATCAATGAATTTGAGGCTGGCAATCTGGCTATCGCGCTGATGCAGGCGCTCGATATAGCGGAATGCACGGCGCAGTACACCGAGATTGATCTGAGTTAGTTCCAGGACATCGATCGCGCCATTGGCGATGTAGCGATCTTCGTCCCGCTGCTTGATATCCTGGCCGATGACAATCAGTGGAATACTCAGCTGCAGCCGACGGGCTTGCTGAAGGTAGTTATGCTGCGGCGAGTTAGCAAAGTGGTCGGCGATCAGGACGAGATCGAAATTTGATCGGCGCCCCTGGCAAAGGGCCTCTTTGACCGATAAACACCAGGTCAGTCGATAACCGGGCACCGGCGCCTGGAGCAACGGCCAAGCGAGAGCTTGATAGGCCTGTTCCGCGGGTGCAATAATCAGCAGGTGCGGAGCGATATGGTTTTTTGTATTGCCAGTGGGCATAACATCTCAACAGATCCAGCGAGTATGATTTCCACTCCCTGGGCTGTAGAATCGCCACTCCTTCGGCTGAAGTTCTCTAACTTATCTAATATCGACCGTGCTGGCTATCGCTTTAATCGAATTTCGGTCCCTTATGTGAGCCAATAGCCGATATCCTATTTTTCTAAAGATCAAGAATTTAACCAGAGATCCTGAGCCGTGAGCAATCTTAATCCTCGCCAGAAAGAGGCGGTACTGTACGTTGATGGGCCCTTGTTGGTGTTGGCCGGTGCCGGCAGTGGTAAGACCAGCGTCATCACCCGAAAAATCGCCTATCTGATCGAGACCTGCGGTATCAAAGCGCATCATATTGCGGCGTTGACCTTCACCAATAAAGCCTCGCGGGAGATGAAGGAGCGGGTCGGCAAACTGGTTAAAGGGCCCGCATCGCGGGGGCTGACGGTCTCAACCTTCCACAATCTTGGGCTCAATATCATCCGCCGTGAGCACAAACTGCTGGGATTCAAACCGGGATTTTCGATCTTCGATGCCCAGGATGCCCAGGCCTTGATCAAAGGCCTGATGCAGAAAGATAATCTGGAAGAGACCGATCTGGTCGATAGCATCCAGCATCAGATCTCCAGCTGGAAGAATGATCTAGTGGGGCCGGATCGTGCTTATCAGCAAGCTCAAAACGGTAATGAAGAACTGGCGGCACGGGTCTACGCCAGCTATAACCGCAGCCTGCGGGCCTATAACGCGGTCGATTTTGATGACCTTATTCTGATTCCAACACTGCTGTTTCAGCAGCGCGCCGATGTCCTGGAGCGCTGGCAGCGGAAGATCCGCTACCTGTTGGTGGATGAGTATCAGGACACCAATACCAGCCAATATCTGATGGTGAAGCTGCTGGTGGGGATGCGTGGCGGGTTGACCGTGGTTGGCGATGACGACCAGTCAATCTATGCCTGGCGCGGTGCCCGGCCGGAGAACCTGTCGCTGCTAAAAACCGATTTCCCATCGCTGAGGGTGGTGATGCTGGAGCAGAATTATCGCTCCACCAGTCGTATTCTCAAGGCCGCCAACCAGCTGATCGGCAATAATCCGCACGACTTCGTAAAGACCCTGTGGA
>SDWN01000174.1 GCA_004195305.1 Neptunomonas sp.
AGATGTGTATAAGAGACAGGTCATGCTGCGGTCATACAAATATTTTATACCTGATCGTTCTTTAATCTGGAGTCATTGCCATGATGAGACACGATCAGCCGCTGCACAAAGTTCAAAGTGATCTGTTCGATGCTTTTTATGCGCGTAGATTGCGACTTTCATCACGCCGGTGAAAAGGCCTCCCTTCTCCGTAATCGTAACGCTCGCCGGGGGATTGAAGTCCACGTCGAGCAGCAACAGCTGCGCAAAAATCTGGCTCACTTCGCGTTCGACTAACTCCCGTTAAGCAAGCCCGCGCGTTGGGCGGTGGATCTATGGGGCGTGCTAAATGGCTGGTGCTAAATGAGCGCAAAGCCGTTTTCGGTGGCGGCCTGACTTACCTCGGCGCAGCGCAGTCGTTATAATTACCGGTTCGTATTTGTAACAACCGGAAACAGCATGTCTGATAGTCAATTTGTTCACCTGCGCGTCCACTCTGAATTTTCGGTTGTTGATGGTCTGGTCCGGGTAAAGGCGCTGGCGGCGGAGGCTGCCAAACAGCGGATGCCCGCGGTAGCCCTGACCGATCAAACCAATTTTTTCGCGTTGATAAAATTCTACCAGGCGGCCATAGGCGCGGGTGTCAAGCCGATCTGCGGTGCCGATCTGTGGGTTGAGAATCGCGATGATCCCAAGGCGGCGCCGCGACGGATGACGTTGCTGGTTAAGGATCGGTTAGGTTATCGCAACCTGACCGAGCTGATTGCGATGGCGTACCAGCAGGGTCAGACCATCGTTGCCGAAAAAGCACTGGTCAAGCCGGAGTGGATCCGGCAGAAGGCGCAGGGGTTGATTGCGCTGTCGGGTGCGAAAGAGGGCGAGATTGGTGTCGCGCTGCTCAGCGAGCGCCCGGAGGAGGGGCGTGAGCGGCTAGCGGAGTGGATGGAGGTGTTTCCGGGGGCGTTTTACCTCGAGCTGCAGCGTACCGGGCGACCTAAAGATGAGGAGTGTCTGCACGCGAGTGTGCGGCTCGCCAGCGAATTAAACTGTCCGGTGGTGGCAACCAACGAGGTGATGTTTCTGCGCCCGGAGGAGTTTGATGCCCATGAGGCGCGGGTCTGTATCAATCAGAGTCGGGTGCTCGCCGATACGCGGCGGCCGCGCAGTTACAGTGCCCAGCAGTATTTCCGCTCAAGCGAAGAGATGGCTGCGCTCTTTGCCGATATCCCTTCGGCCTTGTCGAACACACTTGAGATCGCCAAGCGCTGCAATATAGAGGTCGAACTGGGTAAGTATTATCTGCCTAACTATCCGATTCCCGACGAGATGACGATGGATGAGTTTTTTATCGAGGTGACCAAGAAAGGGCTGGAGGAGCGGCTCGAGAAGATTCTCGATCGCAACGATCCTGAGTATGCGGCCAAGCGCAAGATCTACGATGATCGTATTGAATTCGAGCTGAAGATCATCATCGAGATGGGGTTTCCCGGCTATTTCCTGATCGTTATGGACTTTATCCAGTGGGGTAAGGATAACGGCGTGCCAGTAGGTCCCGGGCGGGGATCGGGTGCCGGTTCTCTGGTGGCCTACTCGCAGAAGATTACCGATCTGGATCCGATCGAGTATGACCTGCTGTTTGAGCGCTTTCTTAATCCTGAGCGGGTCTCGATGCCCGACTTCGATATCGACTTCTGCATGGATGGCCGTGACCGGGTCATCGATTACGTGGCCGAAACCTACGGCCGTGACGCGGTGTCGCAGATCATTACCTTTGGCACCATGGCGGCCAAGGCGGTGGTGCGCGATGTTGCCCGAGTGCAGGGTAAACCGTTCGGACTGGCCGACAAGCTGTCTAAGCTAATCCCGTTTGAAGTTGGGATGACGCTGGCGAAAGCGGTTCAGGAGGAGCCCGCCCTGGCCGAATTCCTGGGGGTCAGCGAGGAGGCCCAGGAGATCTGGGATATGGCGATGCAGC
>SDWN01000868.1 GCA_004195305.1 Neptunomonas sp.
CGGGCAGGCTCCCACGGTGCTATAGCGTCTTGTCATTACGGTGTTCAGGAGAATTTGGCAACGGTAATCGCATACATAACCCTACGTGAGCCTGTATTCCTATCGCTCGTCGCTGTGATGGCTGAGGATCATGGGTAATCAGGAAAGTTCAAGTGCCACACCTTGATTGATACGGCCCGCGACTGCTCCCACCGACTCAGGCAATCTTCTGGCCCAGCTCATGCCGAGCACCCTGATGATGCGCGATACGCTGGCGGGCAAACCCAATGCACTTACCACACTCGGTGCCAAGCCCGGTACAACGACTGAGGGTACGGACAGAATTGCCTCCCATCGCCACGCTGTCCTGGACCTGAACGTCGGTGACGGCCTTGCATACGCAGACATACATAGAAGTTACCCAAGTGTTAAATACTGACAGGTGAATCTTAATGCAAACGAGAATGATTATCAACACTATTGCAAATGATAATCACTATTGATTATGATGACCTCTACCTAAACCTGGGAGCCTGTCAGATTTAACCCTGATCTACGGCGAAAAACCCGACAGGCTCCTAGATCTTCAGCAAACGGCTTACTGGCGGGCAACCTATGTGCGATCTGTGCGAATCAGAAATCGAAACCGCGACGTCCAATACCAAGACCCGGGTCAAGCTCTGGCAGATGCCACGCCACTACCACTGCCCCATCATCGGTACTTGCCTGAGCATGGTCGAGCTGAACAAGGTGCAACGTAACTGCTCGCTGCCCCTGCCGCCAAACCCGCGCGATCACCAGCTGCATACCGTCATTGTCGGCCAGGCCGAGCACAACGGAGCGACGGCGCACCGGCTTCACAAGCTGCTGGATCGTAAATTCCAACGCTGGATCAAGGCCTATAGTCAACTCAGGTCGCTCGATGAGCAACATCAGTTTTGGCGCAACGCACTCTGGCACGGCGAACTATCCGGCCCCTTCTGGGCGCTTTTAAGCCACAGCCATAGCTGCCGCCAACTGATCGATCAGGTGCTGGGGGATGTGCATATGCTCTCGCACCTGCAGGGTGCCTCGAACCGCGCCGACCTCAAACATAGCAGCGCGCTCGAGCAGCAGGTCGCCGAACTACAGCAGCAACTTGAGCAGCAGCGCCAGCAGTTTGAGTTCAAGCTGGCTAAAAAAGAGCAGCAATTAGCCACGCAAGAATGCGCCCTCGCCGCGCTCCAGGCGCGCCCGGCACCTGCCGAAAAGCCCGAACAGCCCCTGCGCCAACAGCTGGCTGAATCACATCAAGCGCTGCGTTTACTCCGCCGCAAACAGACCTGGCTGGTCGCCCAGCTGGCCCAGCGTGAGCAGCGACTGACGGAGCTTAAACACGGTCACAATGGCTTAAGCGAACAGATTGATGAGGCACATCAGGAGCGGGATACCCTTGAGCGGACCTTGCAGCAGTTGCTGCTGCGTTTGGCACCGGCGGAGCAACCAAGTCACCCTGCGAGAGATACCGAGGTGATCGATCTGAACGGCAAACGATTGGCGTATATTGGAGGCCGTCCGACACTCTACCCGCACCTGAGGAGCTACGTTGAAACCCTCAACGGCCAATTAACCCTGCACGATGGCGGCCAGGAAGACAACCGGGCCGACCTGTGTAGCAGCCTATCGGCCGCAGACTTGGTGTTCTGCCCGATTGATTGCGTTAGCCATGACGCCTGCCTGCGAGTTAAAAAATTCTGCAAGCAGCACCAAAAACCCTTTGTGCCATTGCGCAGCGCCAGCTTATCGGCCTTCTCCAACGGCTTGCGCTGGGCCAATCAACGCGCCGCCGGGACCGCCCCTGGCGGCATCATAACCCACTCGACTCAGCCATTGGCGCTGCCACAGGTCAACGACTAGACTTCTGCTGTTGCTGTTCGTCAACTTATCGTCAGGTGATGTTTATGAAAGGTCAAACCAAAGTACTCAAGCAGCTGAACCATATTCTCACGCTTGAGCTCACCTCTATCAATCAGTATTTCCTGCACGC
>SDWN01000651.1 GCA_004195305.1 Neptunomonas sp.
GCTTCGACCCCGGCGGCGAACTTGGCGGGGAAGCCCGCTTTGCGCATCAACGGGATGGTGATCACCCCGGTGGAGACCGTATTGGCGACCGATGAGCCGGATACCGACCCCATCAGGCCTGAGCCGAACACCGCCACGAAACCCGGTCCGCCAACGAAGCGCCCGGCGATGCTGCGCGACAGGTCGACAATAAAATCACCGGCACCGGATTTAACCAGGAAGGCGCCGAACAGGATAAACATAAACACGTAGGTCCAGGAGATCCTGGCGATGGTGCCAAACATCCCTTCGCCACTGAAAAAACTACGGAACAGCAGCGTCTCCAGGCTTAAACCGGGAAAGTGGAACATCCCACCTAGATACTGCCCCCACCAAAACACGTAGGTCAGCGCGACCAGAATCAGTACCGGGATGAACCAGCCGGTGGTGCGCCGAGTCAGCTCAAGCGCGACCGCAATGGCCAGGATCGAGGCGACCCAATCGCTGGAGATATAGTGAACCCCCCTGTCGTACAGAGCGGTCTCGTATAGGATCAGATAGACCGCAGTGCCGATGGCTATCAGACCGATGCTCAGGTCGATGGCCAATGCAATATGCTGCTTACGACGACCTAGGTTAAGCGGCACCATCAGTGCACAGAGTAGGCCGAAACCGCCGAAATGGATGGCTGATACCCAGAGTTCAGACAGGGTACCTAGCGTATTGAAATAGATATGGGCAAGCGCAAAAGAGATGCCGAACCAGTAGATCAGCTTGCCGGTAAAACCTTCATCGCCGCGTTGTGTCAACTCCAGTTGCTGAAGTTTTTGTTGGATTTTCGGGTCGGGCAATACCGTAATCGTGCTGGAGTCATTGTCGCTTGAGGAGAGGGCTGTAGAGACCATGAGGCAACCTGCTGCGTTGTTATTCAGAGTATAAATGGTGAGCCCACCGGGAGAACCCGGCGGGCATTGGAGCGGGGATGGATCCGACTGTGTTTACATCAGGTTGGCTGGAATCTCGATGCCCTGCTCGCGATAGTAACGTGCAGCACCGGGATGAAGAGGGACGGGCAGACCGGCAATCGCCTTCTCCAGGCTCATCACCTTGGTGGCCTTGTGGATGCCCTGCAGGAACGGTAGATTTTCGTAGATGGCCTTGGTCAGCATGTAAACATCGTCCTCAGGGATATCATCGCGTACCGCCAGGAAGTTAGGCTGTGCGATCGTTTGCGCAGCCTTGGTTTGCCCCGGGTAGGTGTTAGCCGCAATGGTATAAGGCGTCCATAGGTGTAGGCCGTTGTTGGCTTCTTTGAGTTGCTCATCGGTGAAGTCCAGCAGGCTGACCTCATCGCCCAGAGCGGCAAAGGCACGGGTAACCGCACCCACAGGTACGCCAGCAGAGGTGTTCATGCCAACGATGGCGTTGTTTTGCAAAGCGTCAGCACTCGGGCCGTAACCCAGGTAGGCCAGATTCATGCTTTCTGGATCGATATGGAGTCCACCGAGGATATGACGGTTGGCGCCCTCGGTACCCGAATTACGCTTCCCGATGGAGAACTTCTTGCCCTTGAGGGCTTTCAGGTCGTCAACAGTACCGCTGGTGACAAGATCTTTGCGCACCATGAAGTGCTCAACATTCTGCCACAGCATGCTGACCGAACGCAGGTGTGTTTGCGGACCGCTGTCTTTTAAACGACCGGAGCCGTCTTTGGCCCATGCGCCATAGAGGCCCATCATGATAGCGAATTGAGCCTGGTTTTCTCTCAATAACTTAACGTTTTCACCGGATCCGGCAGAGCTGATCGCCGACAGTGAGATTTTGTGTTTGGGCTCCAGTTTGACTTTGGACAGGGTCGCCAGCGCAACACCGACTGGATAGTAGGTTCCACCGGTCGTGGCGGTCGCCAAGATATAAGAACGTTTTTCAGCAGCTTGAGCCGGTTGCAGGGTTAGGGATAGGGTGCTTGCCAGAGTAAGGGCTATGCCTACTCCTTTAATAAAACGGCGCTTAGTACTCTGCATAGTATCGATCCTTAATCAGTTTTTATTGTTGACGAAGTTGGTCTCCGTCTAGAGGCTATAGCAAGCACTATGCCAATGGTTTGTCTGTCGCTTAACTGATTGATATTAATGTTCTATGTGTTTTATCTTGAGTGGCTTGTTAGTCACTATGAGCCGATTGTTGCTGATTTTCATGAGGCCGTCGGCAGTTTTTTGCTCAATCTCCTGCGTGTCGATCAATGTGTTACCGGACTTCCCAGTTACCGGGTTTAGAATGGCTGGGAACGGTGTCAGGCCGTGGATAAACAGAGCGCGACGGCCTGTTTTATTCAAACGTACGATTTTATCGGCAAAAAATAGCCTATTCGGTGAAATGAGATCGATTTATGCCGTATTTGAGCATTTTCTGGTTCAGCGTGCGCCGCGGAAGATCGAGCGCTTCGAGCACCGCCTGGATATTACCTTGATATTTTTGCAAGGTTTGTCGGATCACCTGCGCTTCAAAATTCTGCACTTGCAAAGACAATGGCAATCCAACTTCGTCGCATTCACTGAGGTACGGCGTGGACGGATTCAGTAGTTCCGTCAGGTTGCAGCCCGGATCTAAGCCATAGCGGGTGGCGATGTTGCGCAGCTCCCGCACATTGCCGGGCCAAGAGTAGTGTTGCAGGGTTTGCCATTCCTGACCGCTGCAGGGCGAGTAATCAAGCTCTTGGGCGGATGCGGCTTGGCGGGCGTAATGTTCGAACAGCAGAGGGATATCCTCGGCGCGCTCCCGCAGTGACGGAATATACAGCTGACCCAGATTGAGTCGATAATACAGATCCTGTCGGAACGAGGGTTCCCCTTTAAGGTCGGATTTGGTCGCGGCAATCACCCGTAGGTTGACCGGCCGTTGCTGGTTGTCGCCCAGCCGTTCAATGGTGCCCTCCTGCAGGGTGCGCAGCACCTTGACCTGCAGGTTCAGCGGCATGCTCTCGATCTCGTCCATAAACAGGGTGCCGCCATCGGCGTACTCGAACTTGCCCACCCGGCGTTTGTTGGCACCGGTAAAAGCACCGGCCTCGTGGCCAAACAGTTCGCTCTCGAACAAGTTTTCGGGGATGGCTCCACAGTTGAGCGGCACGAATGGCTGCTCTGACCGAGGGCCGAACTCGTGCAGACACTGAGCGACTAGCTCTTTGCCGGTGCCGGTTTCACCGTAGATGATTAGGTTGGTATCGATCTGGGCCAGACGGAGGATATCCCTGCGTAACCGCTCCATCGCTGGAGACAGCCCAATCAGCCGAGTTTCGATCCCCTGACTGCCGTTGAGTTGCTGCTGCAGGCGTTGGTTGTTGAGCATCAGTTGGCGTTTTTCGCAGGCACGTTGCAGGGTTTCCACCAACCGTTCCGGGTCAAAAGGCTTTTCGATAAAATCGTAAGCTCCTTCGCGGACGGCTGCAATAGCCATATCGACGCTGCCATGACCGGTCACCAGGATCACCGGTAGCTCCGGCACCCGTTTCAACGCTTCATGCAGCAGCTGCTGGCCATCCATCCGCGGCATTTTAACGTCGGTGACCAGGATGCCTGGGTAATCGGGCTGTAGTGCTGCCAGGGCCGATGCCGCATCAGAGTATTCGGTGACGTCAAATCCGGCCAGATCGAGCCACTGGCTGGTTGTTTGTCGCACCAGCTCTTCGTCATCGACCAACATCACCTGTCCGCGTTTAGTCATAGTTGTCTCGGTATCAATCGTTGTTTTTAGAGGAGTAAAGAGGGAGGGCTATTTGGAACAACGCGCCGCCGTCGGGTTGATTCTCCGCCCGAAGACTGCCATCCAGATCGCGAACGATGCCGTAGCTAATCGATAATCCAAGTCCCAGACCCTGACCCACCTCCTTGGTGGTAAAGAAGGGATCAAACAGATGCTCGCGTACCTGTTCAGACAGACCGGAGCCGGTATCACTGATGGCGATTGTCGCATGCTGGTGGTTCTGTCCCAGCACAATCGTCAGCCGCTTGGACTCGCTATCGGCCATGGCATCGAGCGCATTACCGATCAGGTTGATCAGCACCTGCTCTAATCGTGGTTGATCGGCTAGCACCTCATCGGGCCTGTCTCCCTCGATCTGCAGCGTCACCTGCTCCAGCTTCAGGCGTGCATCGAACATCGACAGTACCTGATCCAGCGCACGTTGAATCGACACCGGTTGTAACTTTTCCGGGCGTTTATGAGCGAAGGTCTTGAGTTGCCCTGTGATTAGCGCCATGCGCTCGGTCATCTGCACGACCTGCGTCAGCGTCTTTTCGGCGGTCTGGTACTGATGCCGTTCGAGCAACAGTCGGGTGCTAAAAATCGAGGTACGGATCGCCGTCAGTGGTTGATTGAGCTCGTGGGCAATAGCCGCCGACATGGTGCCCAATGCCGCCAGCTTGGACTGCTGGATCAACTCGGCCTGGGCATCGTGCAAGGCACGGGTGCGCTCTTGGACCCGCTGTTCGAGTACGTCATTGGCCTGTCGCAAGGCCTGTTCGGCGCGCTTGCGCTTGGTGATATCGACAACGGTCGCCAGATAACCATCTTCACCTCCCCAGGCAATGGGGTTGATGGAGATCATCAGCGGAATATGGCTGCCGTCGCCTCGAACGCCGAGGCCTTCGAGTAGGTTGATCGGTTGAAAGCGGTCACGGTTGGAGAGCTTTTTAGTGAGGTTTTGCAGCTGCTCCTGTGCCGCAGGAGCGGCAATAAGGCTATCGATAGGCAGAGAGAGGATCTGCTCTTGGCGCAAGCCGAAATCGGTTTGGGCTCGTGGGTTGATAAAACGCACCCTGCCACGGTCATCAAGGACGATCAGTCCTGCCTGGGTGTTGCTGATGACGGCGCGTTGTTGCGCCTCATTCTTGAGACGCAGTTCGCGGGTCTCCCGCAGGGATAGGATTTTGAGTCGCCGTTCGCGGATAAAGAGCACCAGCAACGCAAACGCCAGCCCGCCGCCGAGGCTAAACAATACCACCGATTTAAGTCGACTCTGCATCGTTGTCAGGTCGGAAAGGAAATGAACATTCCAGTGCAGGTCGTCGAGTAGTACCGACTGCACCAGATAGCCATTGCCAGCCGCGTCCTTGAGCAGGGAGATGCGAGTATTGTCCTGCAACAGGTCGGAGCTCCACTGGTAGGGCAAGGTGGCCAAATCTGAGTTTGTAAAGGCAGTGTTGGGCAGCCGTTGGTAGCGCATCGATTCCAAACTCGACAGGAAAATCACCCCACGGTCATCACTGACGGCCAAGTGCTCACGGGTTGCCGGCCAATTATCCTGGAGCTGTTGCAGGTCGATGCTGATCACCGCCACCCCGATCAGGGCTTGATGCAGGTAGATGGGCGCAGAGAGGAAATAGAGTGGTGATCGACCTTGCTCCGGAGCGAAATAACCGCCGAACTCGTCACCGGCCAACGCCTCCCGAAAAAATGGCTGACCGGCGTAAAACTTGCCCAACTCGGTGTGGGAGCTACGCCAATCGCTGCTGGCCACCACCTGCCCCTGGGCGTTCAGTACCGACCAGTGGCTCGTCCCCGAGACCTGATTGGTTTGCTCCAGAAAACGGTTTACCTTCCTTTCAAGAGCCGAATTGCCAGCGCTGAGCAGCTGTTTAACATCCTCATTCTGGGAGAGTAGATAGGGCATGGGCTTGAAACGATTGAGGTCACGGCGGATGCCGTTAATGTAGGCCAGCAGGCGATCCTCGCCGTGCCGGTGCAGCTCACCCAGCGACCAATCGCGGCTGTAATTGTATGCCTGCCAGGAAAACAGCAGGGTCAGTACCACCACCAGACAGAAGATGGTCAGGCTGCTGAGGGACTTCAAACGTGCAAGGCTAGCTCTCATTCCAGGGTCCGATCAGGCGAAATTGCTTAAACAGACTATCAATAACCTGAATCGGGAGGGATATCTATAACTCAAATGGTTAACCCTGATACTACGGCCATGAAGACATTTGCCAGCTATGTTCAGCTTAGGTGTTGTTTCCTGAACTAAACTATAGGAAACCCCAGCAATTGTCGGAGGCTTCTGATAAAACAGGTCGATTTCAACCAATTGGCTATGGCCATCGACTCGCTCAGCCCCCGTCAACGACTCCTGCTCCTAGCAGGCTGTTGAAAAGCGTTAGCGAGGCCGCCGAGACTAGGCAAAAACGACCGATAACGCGCAGTTTATAGCTATAAATGAGCATGTTGAGGTCGTTTTTAACGACGTATCGGCAACGCAGGTAGATTTTCAACAACCTGCTAGACAATAAGCTGTTCCCAGCGGGATGCTGAGCGAAGCTTTTGACCAGAGTGGTGCCTTTTAGCGAGTGCCTAAAATTCATGTCTCGATAAAGGCTGTAGGAGTGGCTGGAACGCCGTATTATGATGAGACAAAGCCTGAATCCATTGTGGCCAGTGGTTAGAGTGATTGGTCGCACTCTCATTTTATCCACTCGGATTCAGGCTTCGTCATTTATCCCAAATTATGGGGCAGTAGTGGTCAAGTGGGTGCCCGTTCTGGTGGCTCGTGACCCAGCAGGCGAGGCCGACTTTGTTCTCAAGCATTTCACCCTGGGCGATACTCAAGGTAGATATCGCAGTTTTCAACATTTAGCAAGAACATAGCCGAGCGCTGGCGTAAATCGCGCGTGTTGGTATTTGTTTTCGGAAGAGTCTGACAAAGCGTCAGTTGAGCCAATAATGGCTACAATACTTCCCCAAGATAGCCGAGTTCGTCTCTGACGAGGATCTATGAAAGAGCCTTTTACCTTATCGATCCGGGGGATCCTGATCGCTGGCGTAGGGTTGACCGTTGTGGCAATCATTGTTGCCCTCTATCTCGGCCTTTCAACCGCGTTTTACAATACCAGCGAACTGATGACAGAGAAGGCGGAAACTCTCGTCGAACGTATAGTCGACGAGATCGATGGACGCCTTCGTCCCATAGAGGCGCAATCACGCAGGATTGCAACACGCGTCGCCGAGGGCAGACTGCCACTACGCTCTCCCGATAGGGAGTCGGTATCGTTGTTCTTTGATGTCCTGATCGACACGATGCCTGACATAGGAGCCATCGTACTGATCGACCGTGACGGTGGCGTTAGACGATGGATCCGGGGCGGCGATGTGGTTCCTCCTGCTGACTGGTCGAACAGGGCGGCTCTGATGAGTTGGCTCGACGCGGGATCGAAGAGGCCACAGCCACAGTGGGGAGCGCCAATCTGGCTAGACAGGCTCGAAACCGGCGTGATCATACACCATACACCTCTGTTCGATTCGGAAGGGTATCTTGGCTACCTCGCTCTCGCGGTGCCCATTGAAAATCTGTCACGTCACCTCGCACAAATATCGGCCACCGCTTTCATACTGGCAGGGCAATCAGACGTTGTGGCTCACCCGTTGATGATCGGTACGCGGCGCCTAGATGCGGCGGTCAGACCTAAAAACAACGCCATCTACCAAGCGTATTCTGCGCTGGTGCCTCTTGCTGAGATCGGTGACCCGGTGCTCGAACGGATTTGGTCCGCCGACCACCAGGAAATACTCATGCTTCATCACATGGTGGGTGCGCGGGCCGTCGCTGCTGACGTCGGCGAACAGGAATACATATTCCTGTATCGGACCATTGAGGGGTACGGATCGGTCCCTTGGAATGTCGGCACCTACCTTAACGCCGCGAGCGTCAGGGATGAGACGCAACGTCTCCGCTGGGCTATTTTCGCAGGCTTCTGGGTGTTTGTCGCCGCCGTGATCCTGAGTACCCTGCTGGCGCGTGCTCTGGGACGGCCGATCCGGTCTTTGTCACGGGCTTTCAAGGCGGTTCGCGACGGCCGATTAGACGATGTGCCACCACTGCCAGTCAGCCGTATTACGGAATTGAACACTGCCATGTCATCGTTCAAAGGCATGGTCGCGGGTCTAGCTGAGCGCGAGCTAATCCGCCGCACCCTAGGACGCTATGTGCCGGAGAAAATAGCGGAAAAGTTGCTCGAAGATGGCGGTGGACTGACTCCTACGGAAGCCGAGGCGACGGTTCTGTTTACGGATATCGCTGGGTTCACGGCGTTGACCGAGGCGCTCGGACCGTTGCGGATTGTCGAGGTATTGAACGCGTACTTTTCGCGCATGACTGAAATCATCGAGCTGCACGAAGGCTTGATTACCCAATTCCAGGGTGATGCCATCCTAGCCATTTTTAATGTTCCCGTCGCTGTGCCAGACCACGCGGTGCAAGCGTGCAGCGCGGCGATGGAGATGCGCGCAGCCGTTGATGGCGAGACGTTCGCCGGAGAGAGACTAAAGAGCCGCATCGGGATCAATACGGGCTCCGTAGTTGCCGGAGCCGTCGGCGCCGAGGGCCGGCTGACTTACACTGTGCACGGCGATGCAGTGAACCGAGCCGCGCGGGTGGAGGCGCTGAACAAGGAGATGGGGACGAGCCTGCTGATAACCGAGATGACCGCCCGCCTTCTTGACAGCATCCCGGTTCGCCGAGTCGGTGTGACGAAGTTGCGTGGCCAGACGGAAACTGTGACCGTCTATACGATCGATGACCCGGTGGTCGTTGGCGATGGGTGACCTGGTTTGCACCGAGGCGTATTTTTTCCGTATCTATGTCCGTCTACGGCACGCTCTTGCCCTAAGGAATGCTCATTCGATCATTGTAAATTGTCTGATGTACCCGTTCACCTGTGGCGCTGACAGCGTCCGCTATCAGCAATAAAGCCTGGTTTCTTCAGGCAGGTCTACCGCCCTCTGATATGTCGACAAAGCCGCCATACGCTCCGCTATCACCCAGGCGACAGCAGTTGACACTTGCCTGTTCGGTGAGGAATCACTCTAACCTTCCGCCTTCCGCCTTCCGCCATCCGCCATCCGCTCAGAGGCTGCGCTTGGCTTCAGCCTCTAGCCTCGCCCTGAATGTTAGTAAAGGGGGGCTTGACCAGATGTTATTGTGCCTTTACTACAAGAACGGTGCTTATGCTGTACTTTATGTAGGCGAATGGATCAAACGACGACCTATCCTGCAGATTAATATCGTCGGCTTGATAGTTTGGATCTCAGAGGTGACTGCAGAATTTTTCCAGATCATAGATAAAGCGCTCCCGGTGCCACAGGTGGGGCGAATGATCGGCATTCTCATAGATCTTTAATTGGACGTGAGCCTGCAAGTGAATTTTGGTTTGATTTTAAAGATAGTGACAGAATAATGCATTCTGGTAAATTTAACTGGACTTATGTTTTAGGTTCAGCGTTAATGGATCCATTATTTAAAGGTCATACAGTTATTGCATATGAAGGTGAAAATGATGCAAAATCTTGGGTTGAATTAATAAAAAAGCACAAATGTACTATTTTTATTGGTGTTCCAACAATTTATAGACAAATACTGCAAAAGACAGATATGACTATAAAAGATTGTCCAAGTTTGAGACATTGTATGAGTGCTGGTGAGCATTTATCTTCTGAAATGGTAGGACTTTGGCAAGATAGATTTAAACAAGATATATATGAAGCGATTGGAATGAGTGAATTTTCATATTATATTTCTCATTCTAAATATAGACCAATTCGTCCTGGAAGTGCTGGTTTTGTACAACCAGGTCATAACGTAAAACTTTTAAATCCTGAAACTCTTGAAGAAGTTGGGACAGAAGAAGAAGGAATGATTTGTATTGGAATTGATGATCCAGGTCTATTTTTAGAGTACTGGAATTTAGAAGAAGAGACAGCAAAAGTACAAAGAAATGGATACTTTTTTACAGGAGATTATGCTAAAAAAGATGAAGAGGGATATATCTGGTTTTTAGGTAGAAAAGATGACATTATTAATACTTTTGGTTTTAGAGTAAGTCCTCATGAAATTGAAAGAGTAATGAAAACACATGAAAAGATAGCTGATTGTGTTGCTTTAGGAATTGATATTGATGCAAATAAAACAATAGTATCAATAGCTGTTTTAGCAAATGGAGAAATAACAGCTGCAGATGAAGCAGAGATTTTAAAATTTGGACAAGATAATCTTGCTAAATATAAAGCACCAAAACAGATTCATGTTTTAACAGAGTATCCTAAAACTAAAAATGGAAAAGTTTTAAGAAAAGATCTTGTAAAACTTATTGATAAAAAAACAACAACGATTGAGCCTACTCAATCTGAAATATATAGAGCAAGACGTTCTATGTTATTTGTTCCTGCATATAATGAAAAAAATATACAGAGATCACGAACAGTTTTAGCTGATGGAATAAT
>SDWN01000252.1 GCA_004195305.1 Neptunomonas sp.
CCCTGTAGGTCTGGCTGAAATGCAGGAGCAATTTTAGACCGACCCACAAAAGAGAGATGCAGGCTGGGAGGTGTTGGTTCATGTAGGTCAGAATTCATTCTGACAGAACCCCCAGGCGGCTGTTTGTGTCGGGATGAAACACCCAAAAAATTCGATGTTTCTTCGTGGGTTTGCGTTGTTTCCGATCAGGGTGCTGCTCGCGTCAGGCCGAAGCCTGACCCACAAAAGAAGTAGATGTATGCGCATCACATGTCGCGGTGATGGCTGAAGATCATGGGTAATCAGGTGGGTTCAACGGCGCTGGTCGTTCTGGCTTCGCCGAATGCGCATTTCAGGACCGGGATAAGTGCCGCGTAGTTAGCCTCTTGATGGTGCCTGCGTTTCAGTTCTCTCTCACGCGACAATCTCCTGCACAGCATGTAATGTCATGCGTTTAAAGATGAGCCATGATCCTTAATTGATCTAAGTCATTACGTGCTTGACAGTTTTGGGGTATAACTACGATCCTATGTTTTTTACTCGGGGATGGCAGGGCTTAATTAGGTCTTGTTTTTTAGTGCGTTAGCATTACAGGGGGCTTTTTTATCCTGTGGGTCGCTAAGGGGTGAATATCTATCACCTCCAAGGAAAGGAAGGTGTGATGCGGATTCATAACAGGGTTGTACTGTGTGCCGGGCGTTATCAGGGGATAACGAAGGGGCTTCGCGGGCTTGCATCTTTGCTTGTCTTCACGGCGATCGCTTTGCTGCTGCCGAGCAGTCCGAGCTTTGCTGCCTCTGAAATCTGTATCGTTGACGACGGGGGGGTCAATGATGAGGGGTCGATTGACTCACAGCTTGATCTCACTCAATTTTGTCGCAACCTGAACAACCTGGATGGAGCAGACCCCTCTTATGAGGTTAAGGTTGCTTTTGATAACACGACCGGGTCGGGTAGCAATACCAATGACGCCTGTCTGGTCTTCGATGTCGATCTTGATGCCAATGTTAACACCGCACTGTGTATGACAGTCGGGGCTGACGCTGACGACGGGAATAAGTTGAAGTTTGAGTCTGCTAGCTATTATAGCTGCGGGGACAGCAAGAATGATCGGTGTACCCAGAGCGTTTCAGATCAAACGGCAGCAGTATTTGGTACAACCGATCTGTCATCCATCTGTACCGCATCCATTCAAAGTGTCGACCCCTTTCCTGGCAGCAACTCACCGAACGATACTGTTGTCACCTGTACCATCAAAACGTCACAGATTCCGGTAACGGCCCAGCTTTGGAATCTCTGTACCTATCCATCGAGTCAGCCGAACTCCAACCCTTCCGAATGTATTATTACCCCGGCAAACTATCCCAGCCCTGTACTGAATGTCAGCAAGACGGTTGATTCGATCAATTATAGCGCCGGTGATACGCTGGCCTATACCGTGGTGGCTTCGTCTGATGGGGCGATAACTACTGCTCAGCTCAGTGATATTTTCCCCGCAGGGACAACCGGTAACTGGGCCTGTTCTGCTGGTGCTAACGCCAGTTGTACCAATCCTTCCGGCACGGGGGACATTAACGAGATACTGACCTTTACAGGCGCCGGTAGCGTCACCTTTACCGCGTTGGTGGATACCACCAGTGCAAATGGCACACTGTCCAACTGCGCGACATTATCCGGTTCGACCAACGGAGCCGCGGTCGGTTGTTCGGTGGATGTATCTGAAGGGGGGGGCGAAGCCCCATCTCTGGAAGCGACCAAGACCGTTGCGTTCTCGGATACCGTAGCCGATGGCATCAATGGCCTGGGTGATACCCTGACCTATACGATCACCGTGGCCAACACCGGTAACGTCAGCCTCAGCAGTGTGGCCCTGGTGGATACCTTTACCGATGCCGCCAACAACACTCTGACCCTGAGTAGCGGTCCGACCTTTGTCAGCGCCAGCAATGGCTCGAGCGCAGGCAGCCTGACCGTGGGCGAGACCGCCACCTATACTGCCAGCTACGTGATCGCCCAAGCGGCT
>SDWN01000498.1 GCA_004195305.1 Neptunomonas sp.
AGATGTGTATAAGAGACAGATCTCTATCAGGTCAATACCAGGGTTAAAGCCACCGGGAGCGGTGTTTTTTTCTAAGCTGCTTAGATAACCATAAGGGATATACGGGTGATTGGATGCGATTGCAACGGCCCCCATATCGCGGGCATCTTCAAGGACTTTATGGATATCATCAACACCCGGATCAATCGATAGCTTTGCGTTGATCTTCAGTGGGAATGGGTTGAAGTGACCCCAAGAGGGTGATATCTCCATGGAAGGGATAAAAGGAACGCCGCGCTTTTCTGATAAGGCATTTATAGCAACATGGTTTTTGGTGGAATCGTGATCACTGACAAAGGTAACATTAAGTCCCGCTGCCAGTTGCGAACGTACGAGATACTCGGGAGAGGTGGAGCCTTCAAGTACATCGGCGTGGTGGTGCAAGTCACCGGCATACCAGCCTTGCTGGGTTGGATAGGTCTTAATCTCAATGGCGCTGTTGATTTTCGTGGTTTGATTTGGCTTAACGGTAGCGTCAATCAGTTTCGGGGCTGATAGGAAGTTACCCCCGGCTGAAATCTTAAACTGATAATCACCCGGTGCCAGTGGGAATCTAGCCTGACCTACCGCATCCAATTCGGTGAAGAAGGTTTTTGCACCAAAAAATTCAATTAGTGGCTTATTGCCTTGTTCAATCTGGATTTTGGCATCCAAGGGTTGTTGGGTATTAGCATCGGCGATGTTAATGCTGACCTCGCCCGGAGCAAGCAAATCGTCAAATGAGATCTCAACTGCACTGTTTGCTTTGATCGTTAGCGGGTGCTTCTTGCTATCTGAATAGCCTTGACCGGCAGCATACAGCTGATAATTTCCGACAGGCAGATCCAGTGAATACTGGCCTTGCTGACCAATGACCCAGATATAGGGCTGGCCATCTTTGAGTACCACGACGGCAGGGGCATTAACCAATTTCCCATCCTTGGTTTTTACCTGACCGGAAACGGTCCCTGATGGCAGATTCTTGCGTTCGATCTCTGCTTTAACCACCGGAGCGATATCACCGCTGCCCATCACCTGATAGTCGCCTTCGAAGCTGATCGACTCAGCCTTTTTAAGGCTGTGCTTGGTATAAAGATCGCGGGATTTATACTTAAATTCTGTAAAGTAGGGCGCGTGTAACGCGATACTCCAGTCTTTGTCGTAACCGACAAAGCGATCTGCAAGCGGGTTTGTAACTTCAGCTGCGTCTTCACCCGCATAGCCCGGGATAGCAAACTTATAGCCACCATCCGGCCACAAGGTATAGCCTGAGATCAAATCGGTCAGGTCTTCGCCTTGATTAAGCATGGTGGTTTTTACATGGATCAGGTCCGAACCTGATTTAAGCGAATACGTGGTACTGATTTCAACGTTACCAAAGTCTCGCGTGACTTTAACAATCGCTTGTTGGGGGCTGTCTTTAATAATCTCGACATTCTTGTATGTCGTCGGCCAGCTGGACCAGTTATTAGGAATAAAATCGGCGAAAGCAACGCGGTCATTACTCAGTGTGCCGTCAGCAAGCACATTGGCTATATCGACAATACAGCCTCGCGCTACACCCCAGGGCGGCGCTGAGTCTACAGCAATCGAAAACGCCAGTTTTTCATTTTTAATGGTCAGGTCTTTATCGGATAGGGCATTACCTGCCGGAATAGTCGTTTTACCTTGGGTAATGGATACCTCGGCTTGACTGGGAATTGATAAGGCGAGCGAAGAAGCCAGCAAAAAAGCAAGATACGCCAAAACAAATTATCAGCGCACCTAAGGCACCAAAGTCTGAACGTGTGGCAGTCCCGACGCCCGCCCAAAAGCCGCAGAAAACAGTCTTGCGAAATTTGGGGCTAAAAAGACAACCGTAGATAACCTTGTTAAAAGTGTAAATATTCCAAAAGGTACATTCTACCTATTCTATCCTTCAAAAGCCATGTTGC
>SDWN01000659.1 GCA_004195305.1 Neptunomonas sp.
CCCCCTCCGTCGAAGCCAAAGCCGCTCCGGTTAAAACCGCGCCAACAGTGGCAGCTACCCCCTCTGTCGAAGCCAAAGTTGCTCCGGTTAAAACCGCGCCAACAGTGGCAGCTACTCCCTCCGTCGAAGCCAAAGCCGCTCCGGTTAAAACTGCACCCGCGGTAGAAACCCCAAAAGCCCCTGTCAAACGTGCAGCAGCAAAGCCTGCATTGAAAAAAAAACGCGCTAAGTAGCGGCGGCAGTAAACACTGCTGTAACACCTGATGCAATGCAAGGATAAAAAAAACGAACCTCAGGGTTCGTTTTTTTGCTTACCGGTTAGTTAATCATATTGCTGGTGTTGATTAGCGCTCATTCCAGCCGGGACCTGCTAACCCGGCAGGTTAATAGGTTGGCGCACGGATGCACCAACGAACAGTCTCCTGGATCAAAGGTCACAAGGACCGGTCCTGCCGCTGTGCCAATTCGGGCAGATGACCCGATAGCCCCATGGCGAATTTCATCCCCGCATTTCTGAGCGGCGTCAGCCGTTGCGCCAGCCCCAATCCCAAGTTACGCAGTAGCTTAAGCGGCGCAACTTCATTGCTAAACCCTCGACAAAGCAGATCCATGCTCGCCATCATCACGGCATTGTGCTGCTGCCGGGTTGCCTGGTAGCGCCGCAACACCTCCAGCCCCGCCCAGTTTTCGCCTGCCGCGAAGGCCCGGGTAACATCCTGTGCCAATTGAGCCGCATCGAGCAGACCTATATTGACCCCCTGCCCGGCCAGCGGATGAATCATATGTGCCGCATCACCCACCAGGGCCACCCCGGGTTTGACGTATTGCAACGCGTACTGGCTGCGTAGCGGGAAGCTGGCTCGCCCCAACAACGCATCAATCCGCCCCAACTCACGCGGGAAACTCGCCTCCAGCTCGGCCAAAAACTGTTCATCGGCCAACCCGCCTAAACGATTAACCTCTGCCGGCGTGTGATACCAAACAACCGAACCACAGGACCCTGACAGGGGTAAAAAAGCTTGAGGACCGCTGGCAACAAACCGCTGCCAGGTTATATCTTGCTGCGGATAGGCGGTACGCACGGAAGCAACCAACGCCTGCTGCGGGTAGGACCAGCTATGCACCCCGATACCGGCCTGCTGGCGCACCCGGGACTGACCGCCATCAGCGCCCACCAATAACCGGCATTCAAAGCGTGAGCCATCTTCACAGCGCAGCACTGACCCACCCGCCTGGTAATCGATGTCGCTGATCACTCCCGGACAATGGATGCGAATGTTGTCGCACTGCTCGATGCGCTGCCAAAGCGCCAACTGCAATATTCTATTCTCAACGATATGCCCCAGCACCGGCTGATCGATATCTGCGCTGTCGAAGCAGGTATCCCCGCGTCCCCGGGTTTCCCAGACCCGCATTCTGCGGTAGGGGCACAGACGCCGCTGCACGACCCCAGGCCAGACGCCAATATTCTGCAATAAGGTTTGCGACGCAGGACTCAGTGCCGAGACGCGCAGATCATGGGGCTGATCGGCGCTGAAAGAGACCGGCGCCCGGGCCTCGAGAAGAAGGATTTTCAGACCACTGCCAGCCAGCGCACAGGCCAGAGTGGCACCGACCATGCCCCCGCCGACGATCGCAATATCGTAAAACATGGCGGGGTCTGTTGGTGGATCGATTTGAGGGCCGGTCTGGGTGGCAGTCATGGCGATAGGTCCTAATGGTCAGCCCAGGAGTATAGCCTCAAGCAATGATAAATCGCACCCTTGCATCTTATTTATGACAAGAAACACGGCCCGTCTTATAGCTTCTGCAATCGTTTAAGAAACACCTGCATCTCCTTTAGCGCCTGCTTATCACCCTGCTGCTGTGCAACCGCGATCCCCTGTTGATAGCTTGCAGTCGCCGCTTCAATCAACCCCTGTGCTTGCTGCGCTTTTGCCAGCAGTTTCCAGGCCGCAGAATAGTCCGGTTTGAGGGTCACGCAGCACTGTAAGTGTTCGGCCGCAATGAGCGCATCGCCGCGTGCCAGATAAGCATTGCCTAATCCAAAGCGCAGCTCGGCACTGTCTTGCCCCTTTGCCAGCATTTTTTCTAACCCTTCAATCATCTCTCTGCTCCCGCCGCTTCACTTGAGACTAAGTTGTTGATAACTGATAAACAGATAACGTCCCACTTTTTTAGTTATGCCGTCACCATCGTCGCTGACCAGCAGAATACCCTGTGGACGGCCATCAAACTGTACCGGCGTAACACCTTCGGCCTGACGGAGCGTCTTCAGCCCCTTTATTGCGACACGTTTGGGCTTGCTGTCACGGCCACCATCCCAGAACCACAGCTTGAATGATTTACCGGGACGTGCACTGATAATGAGATAGCCACCAAGGTACGGATCGTAAGCGAGGCCGCGGATACCGCCACCCTGCAGTTCGAGCCGAATCAACTGATCCGCAAACCGTGGCGCCTCAGCAGTATCGAACAGCGCACCTGGATTCTCCAATATTACTATGATGGCTTGGTTCAACGCTGACAGGGGGCCGCGTAGGCCAATTAAAAGCTGTTGCTTCTGTGCATCGAAGCTAAGCCCCTCAACATTGAACCAGCCATCCTTATTCACATCGCGTATTTTAACCGAGCGCTTGAGTGCAGGATATTTCGCGGTGATTAATTTGTGCAGCCCATGAATGCTCTGCACCTCGCGGCTCTGCTCCGCATCAAGACGAAAGCGGGCTAACTGTTCACGGGCGTCATCCCGCTTACCGCTAGCCTTGCGTGAGTGCGAGGTGATGGCGTAGATGTAGCCATCATTATCGCTAGCGACGCCTTCAAGATCTTCGAAATTGTTCAGCGCCCGGTTGGCGGAGGCCCAGCTGAAAGAGGAGCGGCGATAGAGCGGGGTTTCTTCAACCTTACCATCTTGCTGCAGCACGAACAGATCAAAAGGATGGCTAGACTCATCCTGCACCACAATAAAACGGCCGTCCGGCAGTTGCTGCACCCCGGAGGGTTCGTAGATCTGGCGAAATTTACTGAACCGCTGTTTCTCAGAGGCGCTTGCGGAGATGCCGCCGAACCCGGTCAGGATCAGAACAAGCGCGGCTAACATTAGTCCGGATCTATAGCTCAATGCTCATACCCACAGCTTAACTCCCGATATGTGTGACCGCCCCTATTAACCTGGCTAATCGGATTAGCCGCAGCTTATCAAGCCCGGTAAGTTCGCGTACTTACGCTCGGCTTAATCAGGCGAAGAATGGACAGATCAGGAGATCTATTTGTCCACTATGAACCTGGTGGACAAATAGGGTCCATACCTATCTGTCCATCGCCCCTAAAATCTGCCGCAGTTGCGTGGAACTGCTTGATTTTCATGGGCTCGCATGGGGCTTAGACCCATGATGACGCATACTTGCGTCTGCTATTAACCCGCCGGGTTAATAGCAGGCAAACCCTGTTGCGGCGCGTGGATCTGACTGAAGATACTGGAAAAATCGGGGGCCTAGTAGATCAAGCCAATGCCTAACAAAAGCAAGGTGCTCAGAGTAAGCCCCGCCAGGAAGGTAGTATAGGAGATTCTCAACATGCGGAAGTGACGATTAGCCATCGTGCCCAACATATAGATCTGACGGGTCATGTTTTTGTAGATACGGGTATTGTCCTGCATTAACTCCAGCATCGCAGCCAGATGCTGGCTTTCACTCAAAGTGGAAAACTCCTCAAAGACCAGCACATTGGCAAGGTCATTGTTAAAACAGTCGAGGCGCGGAGTGCATTTGGGGCGATGCGGCTGCGCCGCCAGCACCGCAAAAATAATCGAGATCAGACAGGTGGCGAGAAATATCGCAATCGGGATGGTCAGGATGGGCTCTGCGACCAGTACAAAGGGGCCAGAGAGTGTCAGCACCGACAGGATCAGCCCGTTCAGTGAGATCATGATATTGGCCTTAGTGGCGGCCAGCGCAGTGAGATCGAGTTGGGTCCGGTAAGCTGAACGAAACATGGTTTCGATCCCCCGGGCCGATCCAAGGGTTCCGTTATTCGTTTTAGTTTTTTTGCTGGCCCATTTAGTTTTGGTTTTTTTGTTTTTCTTATTGGCCGCAACCTCCTCTTCCGGGGGGGCAACGGAGGTTGTTTCAACCTCTTTAAGCCCGCGCTTTGCTAACACCCCGTCGACAACCACACCGCTATTAGCATTTTCCACAGCGCAGGAGGATTTGACCGCCTCAACCTGCGAAGGTGCAACGACCCCGTCAGATAAATCCTGAGCAGCTAGAGTGGCCGTGGCAATTCTCGCGGATACTGGATTTGACATGGTGCTCTCCCTAGGTGCTTGTGCCGGTTTTTAGTCACGGCAGGCTTCACATGGGATCAAGTATGCTCACACACCCGCCTATGGGTAAGGGTCCAAGGGCCTACTAAATCCTAAGCACAAGGTCTGAACTGCGTTCAGGCTTTAGTCCGAAGACGGATAACCGACTATGGTGCTACTGTCTAGCTATGAAGACTAAATCAAAACAACAACAACTCGCCCTGAATCAGTTCTGGAGCCGCCTCAGTCTGGCGGCGCAGTTCCTGATAACAGGTTCGATCGTACTGCTGATCGGTATGACTGTTATCGGCGTCTGGGTCACCGACCGCATCGAAGGTGGCGTAACCCGTAACACAGCAGCCTCCACCGCGCTTTATATGGAGAGTTTTGTTGCGCCCTTGCTGGCAGAGCTGGCGCATGGCGATGAAATCTCGCCAAAAACACATCATGCCTTAGATACCTTACTTAAAGACAATGAATTAGGGCGACGGATCATCTCGTTCAAAATCTGGAAAGAGGATGGTTTGATTGTCTACAGTTCGCGCCAAAACATCATCGGCAAGCGCTTCCCGACAACACCCAATTTACGGGCGGCCTGGGAGGGTGAGGTCACTGCCGAGTTCGACACCCTGGAGGATGAAGAGGATGCCGAAGAACGCCTTCAAGGTATCCCACTATTGGAGATGTACAGCCCTATTCGCGAGCTACACACCGGCCGAATCATCGCTGTTGCCGAATTCTACGAAGGTGCTCAGACACTCAAGAACAATCTGTTTATCGTCAACCTGCAGAGCTGGCTCGTCGTTGCTGTCGTTACCCTGGCAATGCTCGGGGCACTGTCAGGGATCGTATTACGCGGCAGTCGAACCATCAAGCAACAACGCATTGCATTAGAGCAACGGGTCCTGGAGTTGTCCCAGTTACTGGCCCAGAACAAGCAACTCAGCCAACGCTTACAGCGCGCCTCGCAGCGCACGACCGAGATCAATGAAAGTTACTTACGCCGTATCAGCGCCGACCTGCACGATGGCCCTGCGCAGTTATTGTCACTGTCGTTGTTACGCCTGGATTCACTGGAACCGCTATTTGACCAGTCCGCTGTAGCAGCACCGGATGACTCTGAATTTCAGACTGTTCGTGGCGCACTGACCGATGCCATCACTGAAATCCGAGAGATCTGTACCGGGCTAACGCTGCCGATTCTGGACAATATGTCACCACGCCGACTGTTGCTCAGTGTTGTCAATACGCATATGCGCCGCACTCGCTCAGAGGTTGTCGTGGATATCCAGTCAATACCGGAACAACTCTCTAAATCAACTAAGATCTGTATCTATCGATTCGTCCAGGAGAGCCTCAACAACGCCTTTCGACATGCCCAAGGTAGCGGCCAGAAACTCACCTGCCGCTACCAGGCCGGGCTGCTCGAAGTGGCGGTATCAGATACCGGTCCGGGCTTCGAGTCGAAACAAAATGACCACCTAACAGAGACCCAAACAAGCAGCGGGCTGGGCCTTAGAGGCCTGCATGAACGTATCGAGAGCCTGGGCGGAGAGCTGCAAATCCACAGCCCCCTGCATCCGGGACCCGGCAGCCTGATCCTGATGCGCTACCGTGTAGAGTCAGTTGAGGAATGATATGGACAATAAAATAAGCATGGTGCTGGCAGACGATCATCCCCTGTTTAGAGAAGGGGTCGCTCGAACATTAGCCGCCGAAGATGGTTTTGAGGTGATCGGCCAAGCCAGCAATGCCGATGAAGCGGTTGGGTTGGCAAAAAACCTGCTTCCCGATCTTATCCTGCTCGATATCAGTATGCCCGGCAGCGGCATTGAAGCTGCACGGCAAATATCTCTAAGCTGCCCGGTGATCAAGATCATCATGCTGACCGTATCAGAGCAGGATGATGACGTCATCGCCGCCCTGCAGATGGGCGCACGAGGCTATATTCTCAAGGGCGTCGGTGGTAAAGAGTTGATTAAGATTGTTCGTTCCGTGTATCAGGGGGAATCCTACGTATCGCCCGATCTTGCTGCACGCTTGCTGGTAGAGATGCGCACAACCGAGGTTACTGCCGTCGTACGCGACCCGCTCTCGGACCTGACCGCCAGAGAGGAACAGATTTTAAAAGGGGTGTCTCGGGGCCTGAGTAATAAACAGATCGGCAACGAGCTAAACCTCCAGGAAAAAACAATCAAACACTACATGACCAATATACTCCAGAAGCTACACGTCAGAAACCGGGTTCAGGCTGCACTGATTGCCAAGGAACGCTTTCTGCAGCAATAATCCCAGCCTCACTCCCCCCCTTTACTTGAGGGGCGGTGACAGAGATCTGGGCGGCGCTGACAGCCTCCACGCTTATGTCTAATCAAGTAGCCAAGGCGGCATCTGATCTAGATCAAGGCAGATACGCGAGTAATAGCCATAATAAAACCTGTTACTCTCTGCATTAAAGGATACCTGTATGAGTTCAATCACCGACGTTATGACCCGCGAACACAGGCACTGTGACGACCTGTTTGCCGCAGCGGAAAATGCGGCTTCTGATGGGGACTGGCCCTCAGCGTCCTCGGCGTGGGAGGGTTTTTGCCGGGAATTGGAAAACCACCTGCAGCGTGAAGAACTGTTTCTGTTTCCTGCCTTCGAGGCACAAACAGGCAACACCCAAGGCCCTACCGCGGTAATGCGCCAAGAACATCAGCAGATGCGGGCTTTGGTCCATCAAATGACGGCGGCCGCGTCCAACCAGGACGACGAAGAGTTTCTTGGGGGGGCAGACACCCTGCAAATATTAATCTCGCAGCACAATATGAAGGAGGAACAAGTCCTCTACCCCATGTCTGATCAGGCCCTGCCTGACACACAACAACTTGTCGAAACCATGCGGACAAAAGTTGAGTGATCAAGTCAGCGTCCATACAGTTCTTGGATGTCCGTGATCTGGAACCGCCAGAGCCGCTTACTGCAATATTAGCCACTCTCGAACAAATGCCCGCCAAGCAGGCTTTAAAGGTTCGGCACCGTCGCGAACCTGTTCCGATCTACTCCATGCTCGATGAGATGGGATACGACCACCGGTGCTGGATGAACGCCGTGGATGAATATTCCATCTACATCTGGCAGTCTGCTCAGAAGGATCTCGCATTACTCTGTGACGCTGACATCGCATCGGAGCAAGACGTATGAATACCCAAGGGTTGTCGTTTGAAAGCATTCCTCCTTTAAATGTTCCCCTCCGATTTTTCCAGACCGCACCTTTTTTCGGAATGCTCGCCGCATTGTTACTGCTCTGGCAACCCGAAGCGCTGGATAGTCGCTGGCAGCCCAGCCTACTCGCCTTCACCCACCTGTTAACACTTGGCTTCGGTGCCATTCTGATGATGGGGGCGCTGTTCCAGGTGATGCCCGTCGTTACCGGCCAAACCCTACCAAAATCCAGCTGGGTTGCACCGCTGGTGCGCTTGGCTCTGGTCTGCGGGACGCTCATGCTCGCCGCTGGCTTTTTGTCTGCAATCCCTCTGCTATACCTGCTAGCGACCCTGACACTGGCTTGCGGTTTGATGATATTTCTCGGCAGCTTTGGCTGGGCGCTACTAAAAGCCCAGCCAGTGGGTGACTCAGCATATTGCCTGCGTTTGGCCGCACTCTCTTTGCTGATCACCGCAGTTATAGGCACACTCCAACTTAGCTATCAATATTGGCCCGAAGGGGGCTTATATCACCCCGCACGCACCAACATCCACGCCGCCTGGGGAGGTTTTGGTTGGTCGCTGGGGTTAATCATCGCAGTGGCTATCCAGGTAATTCCGATGTTTCATGTCACCCCGTCCTTTCCCCGCTGGGTGCCGCGAAGGTTAGCACCCACGTTGTTCGCCTTGTTGATCCTGCTTAGCCTTCCAGTAGGGCAATCTCTACAAACGGCCGCCCTGATAGGAATTGCGATTACCGCCGCAGTATTTGCCATCACCGCACTGAACGTACTAAAAAAACGTAAACGCAAACTGGTCGACTGGACTGTACGGTTCTGGAAATTGGGGTTGACTCATCTGCTGGTTGCGGCCGGCTTGCTGCTGCTCTATCCATTCGTTGACGGGGTCCATTTTAGCGGACCTCTCGCCTTGCTGATCGGTCTAGGATTCGGGCTGGGATTCGTCGTCTCGGTCATGGTGGGTATGCTGCAGAAGATCGTCCCTTTTTTAGTCTACCTGCATCTGCAACGGGCAAGTCTCTCTAATCCCAGCGCGATGATGAACCTTCCCAACATGAAGGCCATCATCTCAAGCGACGTATCCCGCAAGCAGTTTTACCTGCATGCCCTCGCCCTTGCGCTGATCTATTTCTGCATCGCTCTACCCTCGCTACGCCCCGCTGCTGCGTTGGTGTTGTTGGTCGACTTTGCTTGGCTCGGCTACAGTTTGTTACGCGCAGCACGCTGCTATGTCGATGCGTTAAGAATGATCGACTCAACGGCATCTACGTCACAACCTTCGTCCGCGTCAGGGCTGTTGTGATGCCCCAGATTGAGCACAATCTCGCTGGAGTTCATGGCGTCTGTCGTCGCCTGCGGGCCCCTTGAGTCGAGAAGCACAATTACAGCGACCTTCCTCCAACCTCATCCAGATCACATAATGGAGAAGGACGGTCCCTCATCGCGGGTTTACCACCTGCCGCTCTAGTTTTCCGACCTCCTCATCCCGCTTCATAGCCTGATATAACGCCGCCAAGTGTGCCAGGTTCTCGAGCACACGTGGGTGGTCCGGCATCAAAACCTTTTCCCTGATCACCAGTGCGCGCTCATAAAGCAGTTCGGCATCGGCGTAACGGCCATGGACCTGGTAAATAGAGGCCGGGCACACTGGGAGCCGGGCTCCCGGCGATCTTGTTATTTTTTAGCGCAGCAACGGCTAAGGGTCGCCTGCGGGCAGGATCCTACGGTGCTATAGAGTCTTGTCATTACGGTGTTCAAGGGAAATTTGGCAACGGTAATCGCATACATCGCCCTACGTGAGCTTGTATTCCTATCGCTCGTATCTGTGATAGCTGAGGTTCATGAGTAATCAGGAAACCTTATCAGACAGGCAAACCGTACAGCACGATTGTAGTGGTATGGCCACATGGGGATAGGTCATAGAACGCTCTTAAATCGGAACAGAGGCAATTTTTTGGCATAGAAAGTTGTCGAGACAGGGGGCTGAGCTTCGTGACAGATACGCGTTTTCGGGAAGGGTTTTTATTCTTTCTATAACCTGGCACTTCCATATACCAGCGACTAGAGTTGCTGTACAGGCTGGGAAAGCCCGTCGTCCGCAGTCCCCAAGTCCCCCAAGAAATGCCGCTAATAGTTTTGAGTCGACCACCGGTCGCGAGCAGTTCATCCGATTGAAGCGCTATGCCGTAAAAGCCAGGGGCAGGTCAATTCGATGAGCCACTCTCAGGTCACCTGTGTATTGCTTATACCGAACCACTGACAAACATGCTGAAAGTTCTTCGTTCAGCACAGGAGGAAGTCATGGGCACACTAAACGACCAATCAAAAACCACCCCCGATCTCACAGCCGCCTATCCGCTGAAACCCGTCCCCTACCCCTATCCAACAGACTGGTGGCGATGCTTACGTCGGGGTCCCGTCAGCGGACGCTACGAGGGTAAAAACATCGCCGGCAACCGTATTCTGGATCTGCGTGTCGATATTGACCCGACGGGCAGCAACGCGCCGGTGATGAACAAAGTCAGCGGCGACCTGTACCAGTTCTTCAGCTTCAACTGGTTCGGGCGGACCTACAGCTGGCGGGTATTTCAAGAGTCCTGGATTGTCGACTCACCCAAGGTCGAATGGGAGCGGTGCAGCGTTACGATCAGGGGTAGGGTCCGCTTCTGGAAGGGGTCACACCCGACCACCTACGCCAACATCCGTATCCCC
>SDWN01000661.1 GCA_004195305.1 Neptunomonas sp.
GATCGCGGCGGTAAGCTCTGCTAACACCAGTATAGAGGCGCTCAATGCCTGCCAACGGGCGGGTGTGGATCTGGCGGCCGGCGTCTGCGCCGCCGCTCTGCAGGTTGCGCGCGGCGTGGTTCCCAGCGCAGTTGACGTGGAAATATGGGCCATTGACCGCCAGGGTGAATGGGTGGGTTGTGCTCGCGGTGAGAGCAAGCCGGTATGACGTTATTAGTGCTGGGCGGTACCGCGGATGCGCGGCGAGTGGCGACGACACTGCATCAGCAGGGGATAACGGTTATTTACAGTGTTGCCGGCTTGGTCCGAGCGCCCCAGGTACCCTGCGCAGTGGTCAGTGGCGGTTTCACCCAGTTCGGAGGTTTGCAGCGTTATATCGAGCAGCAGGCGATAACGGCTATTTTGGATATCACCCACCCCTTTGCCCAAAATATGAGCGCCGCTGCGGTTGCTGCGGCCAGGGCCTGTTCGGTGCCTTGCTGGCGCTTTCATCGTAACGCCTGGCAACAGCAGCCGGGAGATCGGTGGCAGCAGTTTTCAGATTGGAATGAATTGATCCCGGCTCTGGCCGATAAGCGCTCCGTGTTTCTGACCGCAGGACAGCTGACCCCCGAGGTGCTGGCTGGGTTGGTGCGACTGCCTTTGCAGCACAACGGCACCGCATCGGCATCGGCACCGGCATCGCGAGGTTATATCCTCCGCACTGCCGCTCCGCCCAAGTTCCGCTTGCCCACCACGATGCGCTGGATTAAAGCCATCGGGCCGTTCAGTGAGGCGGACGAAAGGGCGTTGATGGTCGCGCATCGGGTTGATGCGCTGGTCTGTAAGAATAGCGGTGGCAATGCCACGGTGGCCAAGCTAACCGTCGCCAGGCAGCTGGGTATTCCGGTGTTGATGCTGCGGCGCCCGGCGTTTCCCTCTGCGGATGAAGAGTTTAGCGATGAAGCCTGTTGTGTTGACGCGGTACTGCAGTGGTACCGGAAATTTAAGCCCGAGCCAGCCGCCTGCAGTCGTGGGCCGAAGACAGGAATCCAATAGTGTCATTTGATTATGTAGTCGATCCACAAGCGATCGAGCAGCAGAGTTTTGTTCAAATTCGCCAATTGACCGACCTCTCGGGGCTGAGTCGTGAGCAGCAGCAAGTGGTGATGCGTGTCGTCCACAGTGTGGGGATACCGGAAGTGGCTCCGCAGGTTAAATTCAGCGCCAACGCCTGCTCGGCGGGACTGCGGGCGCTGGCAGACAACTGTGCGATACTGTGTGATGTCGAGATGGTGAAGCAGGGCATTACCAAGCGCATGATCCAACAGGAACCGCTGTGTTTTCTCAATGATCCGCGCACCCAGCAGCGGGCCAAAGCCACCGCCGAGACACGCTCAATGGCGGCCTTGGAGCTGTGGGCAGCGCAGCTGGCTGGCAGCGTCGTGGTGATCGGCAATGCGCCCACAGCGCTGTTTCGGTTGCTGGAGATGCTTGAAAAAGGCTGTGATAAACCGGCATTGATTATCGGCATGCCGGTGGGATTTGTTGGCGCTGCCGAATCCAAGCAGGCGCTGTGGGATTGCCACCGGCAACTGGGTATCGAATGCATCACATTACTGGGCAGAGAAGGGGGAAGCGCCGTGTCCTCGGCGACCTGCAATGCTCTGCTACGATGCAACCGTGGCGAGTGGTACTAAGTTGGAAGACAAGATCGCGCAGCCGGTGGAGAGCCAGGTGAAAAGCCAGATTGAACCCAAGCGGCCTATGCAGCTGCATATCATCGGTCTGGGAGTCGCCCAGATGGCCCGGCTGGATGAGTCCGCCATGCGCGTGTTGCAGTCGGCAGCGGTGGTTATCGGCTCCGAACGTCAACTGGCGGTGGTCTCGGCCCTCGTCGGTAGCACGCAGCAGCTTAAATTACCCAGCCTGAAAGAACTGCGGGAGGTGTTGGCGCGGTTTTCCGACCAGGGCGTTTCATCCGTCGCCGTTTTGGCTTCCGGTGACCCGCTCTATTTTGGCATAGGTCGATGGTTCGGCCGTCATTTCGACCCGCAACAACTACGCTTTTATCCGGCGGTGTCCAGCGTTCAGGCTGCATGCCACCGACTCGGGTTGTCGCTGCAAGATGTCACGGTTGTCAGTCTGCACGGACGACCGGTTGAAAAAATCCGCACCCGGTTAAAGCGTAACCAGCGGTTGGTTATTCTGACCGACAAACACAGTACTCCGCAGGCCCTTGCCCGTGAATGTATTGCCGCCGGGCTATCTGAATCGACGTTGTGGGTCTGTGAATCGCTGGGCTATGACCAGGAGCAGGTCCGGAGTTATCGCGCGATAGAAATGGTCGCTTGTGAGACAGTTTTCGACCCTTTGCATGTCACCATTATCCAGACTCGGGGGCCTGGCGGCATGCTGCCGGAATTCCCCGGTATCGCGGATGACCGCTTTGTCACCGATGGTCCGGCAGGGAAGGGGATGCTGACCAAGCGCGAAGTCCGTTTGACGATCCTGTCGTTGATGCAGGTCTGCGACGGCGACGTTGTCTGGGATATTGGCGCAGGCTGCGGTGGTGTGGCGGTGGAGCTGAGCTATTGGAATGAGCGCTCCCAAGTCTATGCCATTGAGCACCACCCTGAGCGGTTACGCTGCCTGGAGGAAAACCGGCAGCGCTTTGGTGTGGTCAGTAATTTAACCCGGGTGGCAGGAAGGGCGCCTGAGGCGTTGGTCGATCTGCCTAGGGCGGATCGGGTCTTTATCGGCGGTAGCGACGGTGAGCTCGCAGGGCTGCTGAGTCTGGTGTGGGCGAATCTTGCCGAGGGTGGGATACTGGTTGCCAGCGCGGTGGCTGAAACCACCAAGCAGCAATTGCTGAGTTTCTTTGAACAGCGTCAGCAGCAGGCCGATGGGCTCTGTGAAACCTTGCAGGTTGCCGTGAGTAAAGGGGATCTGCTGGCCGGGCAGCTACTCTATCGTCCTGGCTTGCCGGTGACTTTGTTTAAGTTCGTAAAGAGTTAAATTCGTAAAGAGTAAGTTGGTAGAGAGTTTACATTCGTCAAGTTGTCAGGAGCATGGTAATGAATGACCAGATTGAATCGACGAGTAAGGCCCCGGGGTTGATTCAAAAATCCGCAACCACAGGGCGGTTTTTCGGCGTGGGTGTCGGTCCTGGGGATCCAGAACTGCTGACGCTCAAAGCCGCACGCTTGATTCTAAACGCTGAGGTAGTCTGCTACCTTGCCAATGAGAAAGGCGAATCCCAGGCTCGGATGATCGCGGTGGAAGCGTTTAAAAACAGCAACCCGGCACAGGTCGAGATGCCGATCGTGGTGCCGATCTTACTGGATCGTACGTTGGCCAACCGCGCCTACGACGAGGGGGCCGAGGCGATCAGGGCGGAGCTTGATCAGGGTCGGGATGTGGTGTTTATCTGTGAAGGTGATCCGATGTTTTTCGGCTCATTCGCGTATCTGCTTGAGCGCTTGCAGGACCGTTATTGCTGCCAAGTGGTGCCGGGGATCTCCTCGGTCCATGCTGCCGCATCGGCCCTGCAGCTGCCGCTGACCATGCTCAGAGAGTCTTTTGCGGTGATCAGTGGTCGCCATACCGATCAGCAGATCCGTCAGGCGCTGCTGGACCATGACAGTGTGGTAATCATGAAAGCGGGCCAGGCACGACCGCGAATCCTGGCTCTGCTGACCGAAACCGACCGCCTGGATGAAGCCAACTATTTGGAATATATTGGCCGTGACAATGAACGTATTCTCCATAATGTAGCGGAACTGGCCGATGAGCCCGGACCCTATTTTTCCATCTTTGTGGTGATTCGCCAGCAGCGGGATCGCGGATGATCCGAATTGTCGCGTTGACCGAAGCCGGTAAGCGACTCGGTGAGCGGCTGCATAACGTGCTCCAGGTTGACGGTAAAACCACTCCCGCGGTCAGTGAGCTCTGGTATAAGCCACAGCCCTTTGCAGAACGGGTGCAGCAAGCCTTCAGTGATGGCGACGCGCTGATCTTTATCTGTGCCACTGGCATCGTGGTCAGAACCCTGGCGCCGGTGATCAATAATAAACGTCAGGATCCGCCGGTGCTGGTGCTCGATGAACTGGGACAGTTCGTTATCCCGTTGTTATCCGGGCATGAAGGAGGGGCCAATGAATGGGCAGCACAGGTGGTTGAGTTGTTGCGAGCGAAGGCGCTGCAGACTCAACTGGTGCTGACCACTGCTCGGCCCTATCTTAAGCCCGTGTATGCGGTCGGCATGGGCTGCGAACGCCACTGCCCGCAAGGGGAGTTACAACAACTGTTGAACGCCTGTCTGGCCGAGGCCGGGCTGAGCATAGAGCAGATCGACAGTATTAGCAGCATCGCAATCAAGGCCGATGAAGTAGGGCTGATCGAGCTGGCGAAGACGTTGGAAAAGCCCTACCTGACCTGGGATGCCGGACAGCTGGGCGCGATGGATGAGTTGTTGAGCACCCGCTCTGAGTATGTGTTTAACACCGTTGGTGTGTACGGCGTGGCTGAATCGGCCGCTCTCTATGCCGCACGGGAAAAAACCGGACAGACGCCGGAGTTGATGCTGAATAAACAGAAGACGGCCAAAGCAACCTGTGCCATCGCGCGCAGTTATAAAACAGAGCTATAAAAAAGAGCTATAAAAAAGAGTGGTCCATCACCGCTAATCGAAACGAACTGATAGCAGTCATAGCAAGAGAGCAGTCATTAAATGAGTCAATTATATGTAGTAGGTACGGGGCCGGGTGATGCACTGCTGGTGGCACCGAGGGCACTGAATGCCATTAAGGCCAGCAGTGACCTGGTCGCTTATGGTCTGTATCTGGACCTGTTGGGAGAGGTCTGCGAGGGTAAACAGCACCATGACCTGCCGTTAGGCGAAGAGATCGGTCGTGCCCGCCTGGCGCTGAACCTAGCGGCGAGTGGCAAAACCACGGCCTTGATCTCCAGCGGTGATATCGGCATCTACGCGATGGCGACCCTGGTGTTTGAGCTGCTGGATCTGCAGCTTCAGGGTAAAGAGAGTCACCCCGAATGGTTGGATGTTGAGATTGAAGTGATCCCTGGTATCTCGGCGATGCAGGCGGGCGCCAGCCGTGTCGGCGCGTTGCTGGGGCATGATTTCTGTACTGTTTCTTTGTCAGATCTGCTGACCCCCTGGGAGACCATCGAGAAACGTATTCACAGCGCCGGTAGCGGTGATTTCGTGATCTCGTTCTATAACCCGGTTTCCCGCAAGCGCGACTGGCAGTTGAACAGCGCCCGCGACATCCTGCTGCAATACCGTCCGGCCACGACCCCGGTACTGCTGGGACGCCAGCTGACCCGTGAGGATGAAAGTATCACCATCACCACGCTGGGCGAGCTGGATGCCAAAGACGTCGATATGTTTACGATGGTTAGCGTCGGTAACAGTGAGTCCCGGCATATCGTCAACGGTAGCAAGGAGTGGTTGTACACGCCCCGCGGCTACAGTAAAAAACTGCTGTAACTCGTGATGTTTTCTATTATCGGCGCCAGTCCTGAGGCTACAGGACATAAGAGGGTTTATTCGTGACAGTCTATTTTATTGGTGCCGGTCCCGGTGATCCGGAGCTGATGACCCTGAAAGGGCATCGCCTTCTTCAGCAGTGTCCCGTGGTGCTTTATGCGGGGTCTTTGATCCCGCGCGAAGTGCTGGACGCGGTGGAAGACTCCGCCGAAAGCATAATCGATACGGCCTCCATCGATCTGGATGAGATCATGGTGCATATCAGCCAGGCTCATGCAAAAGGCCAGGACGTTGCCCGTCTGCAGTGCGGTGATCCGGCGCTCTATGGGGCGATCGGTGAGCAGATCCGGCGTTTGGAGCAACAGGGTATCGACTATCAGGTGATCCCCGGGGTCAGCGCGGTCGCCGCTTCTGCCGCCTATCTGGGTAAGGAGTTGACGCTGTCTGGCGTCTCTCAGACCGTTATTATGACCCGCTATGAAGGCAAAACGCCGTTCCCGGAGCGTGAGCGATTGCCTGAGTTGGCGCGCAGTGGCGCGACACTGGCGATCCATCTGGGCGTTACCCGTATCCACAAGATCGTCGAAGAGCTGCTGCCTCACTACGGCGAGGACTGCCCGGTGGCGGTCTGTTACCGCACCTCCTGGCCGGATCAGGATAAGGTGAGCGGCACCCTGAAGGATATCGTAGCCAAGGTCCGGGCAAAGAAATTTACCCGCACGGCGTTGATACTGGTGGGGCATGTGCTCGATAGCGACGATTTCGCCGACTCCTACCTTTATCAAAAGGACCAGGCCCACGTTTATCGCCCAAAAGTAAAACCCGTGGCGCCAAGAACCGTTAAGCGAGAGTTGATTGATCGTTAAACGAAAATAGAGTACCTATCCGTCGTGATAGCGGCTGTTCACACATTTAGTTGGATAATTTCGTAAGGAACAGATGATGCGGTTAAATAAGATCCCCACCACGATCGTGACCGGTTTTTTAGGTAGTGGCAAAACCACCCTGTTGTCCAATGTTTTAAAGCAGGCGGCTGGAAAGCGCATTGCGGTTATCGTCAACGAGTTTGGTGAACTGGATATCGATGCCGATCTGTTGCGCAGCTGTCCTCTCCCCTGTGATGAGACGGGTGACGCTAACAGTGCCAGTCAGGGCCAAACGCAAAACGGCATCTATGAGCTGGCCAACGGCTGTATCTGCTGTACCGTCGAAGAGGAGTTTCTGCCGGTGATGCAGCAACTGGTCGCGCGTCGCGATGAGATCGATCATATCCTGATCGAAACCAGTGGCCTGGCGCTGCCCAAACCGTTGGTGCAGGCGTTTAACTGGCCGGGTATCAAAGAACATTGCACCGTGGATGCGGTGATCACCGTGATTGATGGGCCCGCTGTTGCTGCCGGTCGTTTTGCCCATGATGCCGAGCGGGTGCAGGCGCAGCGGCAGGCGGACGAGAGCCTGGATCATGATCCCAGCCTGCAGGAGTTGCTCGACGATCAGTTGAGTGCCGCCGATCTGGTGGTCGTCAGCAAGAATGATCTGCTGGATGACGCCGAGCGTGAGCGGGTGCAGCGGGTGATTGAAGCCAAGGTGCCGAGTGCCGTCAAGACCGTTTACACCTGTAATGGCGAAGCCCAGCTGGATAGGTTGATGGGGCTGGATGCCGCAGCGGAAGAGCGTATCGGTGAGGTGCACAATCATCATGATGCCCATCATGAGCATGGCGCGCATCACGATCATGCCCATGACCATTTTGATTCATTTGTGATTACCCTCGGCGTCGTTGACGGGGATAAGTTGCAGCGCGCCCTGAAGGACCTGCTGGGAGATTTCAATATCTTCCGCGCCAAAGGCTTTGCCGCCCTGCCCGGTAAACCGATGCGTCAGGTGCTGCAGGCTGTCGGTAAGCGTCTGGATGTGTATTTTGACCGTCCTTGGGGGGCGCAAGAGCCGCGGGCCACCCAGCTGGTCTTTATCGGTAAGGGGATCGAGGAATCCGTGATCAAGACGGCCCTTGAAACCGCGCTGGTGGACGCTGCCTAGATGCACCTGCTAGCGGCCCAGCCCGGTGGTTTTGTCGATGAAGAGGGGATCATCGACCTGGACCAGTCGCCGGCTGAGATCATTATCCTCTCCGCAGCGGATAGCACCCTGGCGGCATTGGCCGGTGGGGTGCAGGCGTTACCCAGCGATTATCCGAGCATTCGCCTGGCCAATTGGATCCAGTTGCTGAAACCGGCCGCTTATGATCTTTATGAGCATAAGGTGTTGGACCATGCCCAGGTTGTGGTGGTGTCGTTGTTGGGCGGGCAAAACTACTGGGAGTATGGCTTCGAGCGGCTGCAGGCCTGGGCAGCCGCGAGCGATGCCCGCCAGCCGCGCCAGCTGATCATCGTCCCCGGTGATGATGCGCCGGACCCTGACCTGTTCAATGCATCCAATGTGCCCGAAGAGGAGAGTCTTCGGGTCTGGCGCTATCTGCGTGAGGGCGGACTGGATAACGCCCAGCAACTGCTGAGGTTTTTGGTCGCGCACTATCTGCAGCGGGACAGCCGCTGGCAGGAACCGAGAGTGCTGCCACGCTGCATGATGTATATGCCTGGTATCGTGCGTGCCGCAACGGTTAACGCCGATGCTGATGCCGGTATTGATGGCGGTGTTGATGGCCACGCTAAGACCGGGTCTGTCCATCCTGCTGTTCCTGGCAACACCGCGTCGCGTAGATCGGGCCAGGCCAGCTTCGCCGAGTGGCAGCAACGTTGGCAAGACAGTGGCAATGCGGGTCGCCCGGTGTGCCTGCTGCTGTTTTATCGCAGCCATCTGCAGAGCGCCAATACGGCGATGTTTGATGAGCTGATCGCGGAGCTTGAACGGCACCGGCTCAATCCGCTGCCGATCGCGGTGGCGTCGCTTAAAGACGCGGAATCGATGGCGCTGGTCAATGCGTTGGTGGAGCAGAGTGGTGCCGTGCTGATCATCAATACCACCGGCTTTGCCAGCAATACGGTAGCCAGTCCCGACCTGTCATCGGAGCCCAGTGAGTTCTATTCGTCCTTCGTAAAACCCATTCCGGTGTTGCAGCTGGTGCTGTCCAGCAGTACCGAAGCCGACTGGCGTCAATACAGTCAAGGCTTGCGTAGTCGTGATATCGCGATGCAGGTGGTGCTTCCGGAGATGGATGGTCGCATCATCACCCGGGCCATCAGCTTCAAGACGGAAAGTTATTTTGATCCCCGTTGCCAGGTGTCGGTGGTGCGTTATGCGCTGCATCCTGAGCGTGCGTCTTTTGTCGCTGAGTTGGCCGTACGCTACGCGGCACTGTCGAGCAAGGCCAATGCCGATAAGCGGATCGCACTGGTTCTGGCGAACTACCCGACCAAAGATGGCCGTATCGGTAATGGCGTAGGACTGGATACACCGGCATCCACGATCAATATTTTGAACGCCATGGCCGCTGCCGGTTATCCCCTCGGCGAGCTGACAGAGAACCCGCTGCCCGAAACCGGGGACGCGCTGATTCAGGCGCTGCTGGGGGCCGTGACCAATAACCCCAATACGCTGCACCAGCTGCCCTGCTGGCAGAGTCTGGCGGTCGCGGAATATCTGGGTTATTTTCGGCGCTTGCCGCAGTCGTGTCAGGATGCGGTCAACCAACAATGGGGGGCGCCAGAACAAGATATCAAATTCCGTAACGGACGCCTGATGCTGTCCGGTATCCGCCTGGGTGAGACCTTTATCGGCATCCAGCCCGCCCGGGGCTTTAATATCGATCTGGCGGCTAACTACCACGACCCGGATCTGGTACCGCCGCACAACTACCTGGCGTTCTATTTCTGGTTAAGGCACTGCTACCGGGTGGATGCCATTATTCATGTCGGCAAACATGGCAATCTGGAGTGGCTGCCGGGTAAAGGATCGGCGTTGTCCGACAGCTGCTGGCCCGATATTGCGCTGGGACCGACACCGCATTTTTATCCCTTTATCGTCAACGACCCCGGCGAGGGTGCCCAGGCCAAACGGCGTACTCAGGCGGTGATCATCGATCACCTCATGCCGCCGATGACCCGTGCGGAAACCTACGGTGAACTGGCCGAATTGGAAGGGTTGGTGGATGAGTATTACCAAGCGCTGGGCATGGATAGTCGCCGTGAACAGTGGTTGCGGGATGAGATCCTCAAACAGGTGCGTGAATCCAATGTGCTGGAGGAACTGACGGGTGCTGACTTGTCGGGTAACGCCAAGCCTGAGGATCAGGATAAACAGTTGCTGGCCGAGCTGGATGCCTACCTGTGTGATATCAAGGAAGCCCAGATTCGCCATGGCCTGCATATTCTGGGGGCTTTGCCCGACACCGATAAGCTCACCGACACCCTGGTGGCCCTGCTGCGTTTACCCCGCTGTCATGGCCGCAGCGACGACGCGTGCAGCCAGGGCATTCTGCACAACCTGAGCCTCGACCTGGACCTGAGGGTTGCTGGGGCGATCGAGGCGGAGACCGAACGTTTCGATCCCCTGGCCGCCAGCGCCGAGCCCTGGCTCGGCCCGCGCCCTGAACCCCTGGCTTCGATCAGTGATGATCCCTGGCGCACGGAGGCTGACACCCGCGAGCGCTTGGAACTGCTGGCGCATGCCTGGGTGAAAACCTACGTGCTGGAGGGGCGCGATATTGATGAGTTGACGACGCTGCAGGGCGGGGCCTTTTCCTCCTTCGGCTTTAACTTTGGCTTTAACAACACGCG
>SDWN01000664.1 GCA_004195305.1 Neptunomonas sp.
TCAACACCCCCTCCACCACCGGCCTGGACGACTTCGCGGAGCAACTCAACTGCCTCACCGGGATGAGCTTCGATGAGGACTCCTTGAACGAAGTGGGCCGCAACATCACCGGCCTGGAGCGGATGCTCAACTTCCGTATGGGCCTGCGCGGCAAGGATGACACCCTGCCCAAGCGCTGGTTCGAAGAACCGATTACGGTAGGTCCGTTCAAGGGCGAGAAGATCGATCGGACCGAGTTCGAAGGGATGAAGTCGCGTTTCTACACCCTGACCGGCCTCAACACCGAGGGCACTCCGACGCTGGACTGGCACACTCAACTATCCAAGGTCGCCACCGGCCATGCGATCCGGGTCAACCTGTCTGAAGCGATGCCCGGCGCACCCGAGCAGGCACTGATCATCGACGAACCGATCAGCAATGTCAGTGAACTGCGGCAAGCCTTACGCCGTAAAATCCCCGAGGCGAGCGATTTGTTAGACAATGAAAACATCAACATCGCCATCGATGGCAACTTGGTACTCTCGGGTGAACAGTCCACCGCGGTGCCCAATGGTTGTGAAGTGACCCTGGTGCAGATTATCGCTGGCGGTTAAGCTGCGTCCGCTATCCGATGTTATGAAGTCGTTGCTCTGTGCGTTACTGGCGCTGCATGCCGCGGCTGATACCCTGCGCCTGGCCACCAGCACCTACAATTCGGGACTGCTTGATTATCTGCTACCCGATTTCGAGCAGCGCCAGGGCACCCAGGTGCTGCCTTGCATGTACAGACTTTAGGGCAAGTACAAGCTGTACTCTATATTGAGCAAGTACGGTGGTAGCTATCCTGGCACAGAAAGCCCTGATACTGTCGAACTCCAGCACTCGTTAATGCAGGCAAAAAAAAGCGGGACACCCTCGACAACAGTGTCCCGCCTTTTTCACTGCAGAACCAAGCTAGCTAATTTTTTCACCGTGCGCCTGACGATCAGCATGGTAGGAAGAACGCACCAGCGGCCCACTGGCAACATGCTTAAAGCCCAGTTCTTTGCCAAGGACAGCCAGCGCATCAAACTCATCCGGGTGTACAAAACGCTCTACCGCGAGATGATCACGACTGGGCTGCAGGTACTGGCCGATCGTGATCATATCAACATCGTGGGCGCGTAGGTCGCGCATCACCTGCTCGATCTCTGCGATCGACTCACCCAACCCCACCATCAATCCGGATTTGGTGGTGACCTCCGGGCAACGCCGCTTGAACGCCTGGAGCAGGTCCAGCGACCACTGATAGTCAGAGCCGGGCCGGACCTGTTTATACAGCCGAGGTACGGTTTCCAGGTTATGGTTAAACACATCCGGTGGCGACTGCTGCAGCGCATCGAGTGCCGCATCCATCCGTCCTCTAAAGTCCGGCACCAGCGTTTCCACCTCAATACTGGGAATACGCTGGCGGGTCTGCGTGACGCACTCGGCAAAGTGAGCGGCACCGCCATCACGCAGGTCATCGCGGTCAACCGAGGTGATCACCACATATTTCAGGCGCATATCGGCGATCGCTTCGGCCATCTCCCGCGGCTCATCCGCATTCAACGGATTGGGCCGTCCATGCGCGACATCGCAGAACGGGCAACGTCGGGTACAGATATCCCCCATGATCATAAAGGTGGCGGTTCCATTGCTGAAACACTCACCCAGATTAGGGCATGCCGCCTCTTCGCATACTGAGGACAGTTTATGCGCGCGCAGGCGTTGCTTGATCCGGCTAATTTCCGGCGATGCGGGCAACTTAACCTTGAGCCAGCTCGGTTTCTTAAGCAGGTCAGCTTTCTCGGTGGGGACCACCTTGATCGGAATCCGCGCTAGCTTTTCGGCACCGCGCAACTTAACGCCCTGTTCTGCACGGGCTTGTTTGCTTTTTAGTGGGTCTGACTGTTGATCCTGGGCCATCTATGTTGCCTTTGAGCTGTCTTAATAAATAGGGTGTAGCCGCTTGAGCAAATCCCACGCACCTCTGGCTTACTCTGAGGTTCCTGAATACGGTTGCTGGGTCGAAGTGATCGAATTATAACCTAACCGGGCACTGAAAATCTGTTGCAAGCGCTCCCCCACCTCCGCCATCTGGCACGCTGATCGCTGCTTCGCACTCACCGATGCGATCATCTGAGTCATCGCTAACCCGGTATAGCCACAAGGGTTAATCCGTAGAAACGGGGCCAGATCCATATCCACATTCAACGCCAAGCCATGAAAACTGCAGCCACGGCGCACGCGTAATCCCAGTGACGCTATTTTGGCTTCGAACTCCAGCCCCTGCTTGACATAGACTCCCGGGGCATCGGCCTTGGGATAGCTATCAATACCGTAGCCCGCCAGCAACTCAACCAGCGCCTCTTCCATCACGGTCACCAGATCACGCACCCCCAGGCCTAAACGACGCAGGTCCAGCAACAGGTAGACGACCAGCTGACCAGGACCGTGATAGGTGACCTGGCCACCGCGATCGACCTTGACCACCGGGATGTCACCCGGCGCCAACAGGTGCTCCTCTTTGCCCGCCTGACCCTGAGTAAACACCGGATCATGTTCGACCAACCAGATTTCGTCATCGGTCGTCGCAGTGCGATCATCGGTAAACTGCTGCATCGCATGCAACACAGGCAGATAACGTTGACGGCTGAGCTGGCGAACCCGCAGCCTGCGGCTGGCAGATGGTTGCATCAGATCACCATCTTCACTTTACCGGTTGCCATCAGCTCTTGGTGCAAGTTCTCTAGCTGCTCGGGGCCGGTCGCGGTGATGGCCAGGCGCACCGACACAAACTTGCCATTACGGCTAGGCTGGGTGGTTATCGTGGTCATGTCCAGATCCGGGGCATGTTTGCGCACTATCTCAACCACCAGCGCCTCATAATCATCCGCGCCAACGCCGATCACTTTAAGAGAGTAGTCGGGGCAGGGAAATTCAATCTTAGGCGGTTCCTGTTTCGTCATCATTTTTCTCGTTTTTAACTAACATCTGTTGTTCAAACTGCTGGAACAGCTGCGCCACTCGCAACCATAACGGACCCGGTACGCCGGTCGAAACTGGCTGGCCATTGACCTGGGTCACCGGTAACACGCCCCGGGTAGAGCTACTGATCCAGACCTCATCGGCCTGCTGCAGGCGCTGTTCCGCAATAGGCTGCTCGGTACAGTCGATGCCGGCCGCCTGAAGCAGCTCTAACAGCAGGCTGCGGGTCGTTCCCGCCAGGGTATGAGTGTCCATCAATGGCGTATAAACATGCCCCCGCTCAACCAGGAACAGATTACAGGACGCGCCTTCGGTCAGGTAACCCTGGCGCACCAATAGCGCCTCCTGCGCGCCCTGCTGCTGCGCGTCCCGAAGCGCCAGCACATTGGCCAGCAGACCGGTCGCTTTAATATCGCAACGGCCCCAGCGCTGATCGGTAACCGTCACGGCAGTTACGCCTGCGACCTGATCCAACGCCCCCTCAAGCGCCATCCGGATCGGATAACTGTAAGCAAACACGCTCGGCTGTAGATTTTCGCCATAACGTAACGTCCGCTGCGGCATCACCCCGCGACTGACCTGTAGATAAACTGCCTGATGCGGCCCCGGATTCAATGCCAGCAACTGCTCGAACAGTGCCTTCAAGTCCAGATCCAGAGTAATACCCACGGCATCCAAACTGTATTGTAACCGTTGCAGGTGCTGCTCAAGGCGAAACCCGACGCCGTTAAAAAAAGGGATCACTTCATAGACAGCATCACCAAATAAAAAACCCCGGTCCATCACGGGGACCTCGGCTTGATTCATCGGCACAAACTGACCGTTGAGATAAACAATCGGTTGCATCACAGACTAAACCAACAAGGGCGCCTGCAGGCGCCCGTAAATTATCAGATCTATTCCTGTAGGCGCTCTGAATCAGCCCAACAACGACAGGAAAAACAGCATAATACTGTGCAAGACTCGGGTGAAAAAACCCGCCGGCTCGACCGACTCCAGCGCAATAACAGGGATCTGTTTTAGTACCTCATCACCCAGCGCGATATTCAATGTACCGAAACTGGTACCTGCAACAACCGGCGCCTGAATCACTTTATCCAGATCCAGGGTAATGGATAACGCCTTGCTTTGACCCCGAGGGATGGTCACCGCAACCGGCTCGCCAACACCCAGCTTGAGCGTATCCTGAGTTCCCGACCACAGCTTGGCTGTGTTAAGCACCTCATCGGCCGGATACAGCTCGACCGACTCATAGTAGCGGAATCCATAGGCTAACAGTTTCTGGCTCTCTTGCGCCCGCGCTTCTTCACTGCGGGTTCCCATCACCACGGAGATCAAACGCATGCCGTTTTCCTTGGCCGATGCCACCAGGCAATAACCCGCCTCCTCGGTGTGCCCGGTCTTGAGTCCGTCAACGTTGCTATCGCGCCACAGCAGCTTGTTCCGGTTAGGCTGGCGGATCTTGTTATAAGTGAAATACTTCTCCGCATAGAGCGGATAATGCTTGGGATAATCTTGGATAATACTCCGGGCCAGCAATGCCAGGTCATTGGCGGTCGTATAGTGATTCTCTTTGGGCAGGCCTGTTGCATTCTGATACTGGGTACTTGCCATCCCCAGTTGCCCGGCATGTTGGTTCATCAAATCCGCAAATGCGCCCTCACTCCCTGCGATATGCTCTGCCATCGCGACACTGGCATCGTTACCTGACTGAATCACGATCCCTCTTAACAGATCTTCAACCTTGACCCGGGTGCCCTCGCGAATAAACATCCGGGATCCCTGGGTGCGCCAGGCTTTCTCGCTGATCAGAACCATGTCATCCATCGAGATATTGCCCTGGGCGATCTCGTAATCGGCGATATAACTGGTCATTAGCTTAGTCAAACTGGCGGGAGGCAGGCGCTGATCGGCATTTTCGGAGATGATGATTTTACCCGTCCCTGCATCCATCAATACATAGGCGGTGGCTGCCAGCGATGGCGGTGCCGGAATCAATGTCGGCGCGGCTATAGCAGTCGAGCTCAGCACAAAGAAGCAAACGACTGCGCTAAGCTTTCGGAAAACCTGGGAAAAATGGGTCGGAGAAGCTCTCATTTTGACTCTTCTTTAGATTAAAAAAAATTCAGTAAAAACACTGCGTGTTAATGTAGCGAATGGCTCAGGGCAAGTCCAACACCAAGGCATCGACAAAGCCTTCCGTAGCAAGCTGCGCTAACAGCCCATTGAGGAACGTTTGCGAATCATCCAGAGGGCCAATTCGCACCCGATACAGAACCGGCACGGTACTGCTCTTGCTGATGTCGATGCGCTGCTCTCGCAGCCGCAACGCCACCCGGGTTTTAACGCTTTGTGCCGCGCTGATGGAGGAAAAGGCTCCCAATTGAATAAAACGCGCAGGCTTGCTGATCACCGCCTTCCGAACGGCTGAGGCAGAAACCAGCAGGCCGGTAGCGGGACCCTGAGCGCCGCCGGATAGCGCTTCTAGCTCGACCCTGGCGGTACCTTGCTTAAGCATATCAAGCCGGTAGGCGGCAGCATACGACAGATCGATCAGACGCGCGCCGTGAAACGGACCTCGATCATTGACCCGGACGACCACCTGCTTACCGTTATCGAGATTAGTCACCCGGACGAAGCTGGGAAGCGGCAATGATTTATGCGCGGCAGACATCGCATACATATCATAAACCTCCCCATTGGCGGTCTGATGGCCGTGAAACTTTTTCCCATACCAGGATGCCGTCCCGCGTTGAAGATAGCCATCGCTGGAATCGAGTACCGAATACTCTTTCCCCCACACCGTATAAGGCGACCTATTGCCAACCCAGCTCTTAGCCTCGTCAGTCGGTATCGCATCGGCGACGTGGGATAGATCAACCTCCGCAATCGGACCATGATCCTGATCGATGCTGTAACGCGATGGCTTGAAAGTCGAACAAGCCGATAGCAACAGAACCAAGGCGGGGACAAGCAGTTTATTCAGGGTCACTCTTAGGCGCCTTTATTCTCATTCGCTGTGGTCTCAGCCGCGGCGGGCTTAGCCTCACGCTGCTCTAAAATAGCTTGACTCAATTGATGCACCGCCATCGCATAGAGACTGCTGTGGTTATAACGGGTGATCACATAGAAATTGTGCATCCCCAGCCAGTATTCTTCGCCTGCGGCCGTGGTGAGGCGCATGGCGGTTGCAACCGCTTCGTTGGCCAGGGTCGGATCTGCAGCGAGCCCCTGATTACGCCAATATGCCACCGTCTCGACCGGTTTCAGGGCGGTACTCCACGCTAGCTCATCGGCCGTCTTCATGGACGACTGATTCAGCGCCACCGCAAGCGTGACCGGCTCTCCGCTACGCCACTTATGTTGTTTGAAATAGTTAGCCACACTGCCAATCGCGTCCACCGGATTGGACAAAATATCGGTGGTGCCATCACGGTCAAAATCGACCGCGTAGTGGCGGTAGCTGCTGGGAATAAACTGACCATAGCCCATCGCTCCGGCATAAGAGCCCTTGATCACTTTAGGGTCAAGCTTCTGCTCTTGGGTCAGCTGCAGAAACTCGCCCAGCTGGGTGGTAAAAAAAGGACTCCGCGGTGGGTAATCGAACGCCAGCGTCGCCAATGCATCGATAACCCGATAACGCCCCGCATGGCGCCCATAGCGGGTCTCGACACCGATAATAGCAACGATCACCTCAGGTGCCACGCCATACATTGCGCTCGCACGGTTGAGGGTATCCTCGTAGGTGTTCCAAAACTCGACGCCCTGATCAATCCGGCTCTGGCCCAGAAAAATCTTGCGATAGCCGCCCCAATCGAGGCGTTTCTCCGCCGGTTTGGAGATCGCATCGAGAATCGATTGCTTGTGCTTGGCGTCAAACACTAATCCGGACACATAATCCCGATCCATCCCTTGCTCTACCATCTGCTCGATAAAAGCGGATGCTTTAGGATGGTCGGTATAATCGCCCTTATCTATAGCCGCAGCCAGGCCGGGGAGTAGCAATAATCCGCCCGCAACGGCACGCATCCATGGGACTAATAACATCTAGATTCCTCTCTGCTGATAATGGGGTTCAGAGTTAGTCCTCTGATCGCAGCCTAGGTTCAATTTCGTCACCTCAAGCACCCTCGTAAATTGTTACCGGGTAACCATCGTACGATGGCTGTGAATGGACATAATAAGACCAAACCCGGCCAGCAATGTCACAATCGAGGTCCCGCCATAACTCACCAACGGCAAGGGCACCCCCACGACGGGTAAAATGCCGCTAACCATCCCGATATTGACAAACACATAGACAAAAAACGTAAGTGTAATACTGCCCGCTAACAAACGTCCGAACGTATCCTGTACCTGGCTGGCGATATACAGCCCCCGGGCGATAATACACAGGTAGATCGCCAGCAACAGCAACACGCCGACAAGCCCCAGCTCCTCGGCCAGCACCGCGATAATAAAGTCGGTATGGCTCTCGGGCAGGAAATCGAGCTGCGACTGGGTGCCGTTAAGCCAGCCCTTGCCATTAATACCACCCGAACCAATAGCGGTCTTGGATTGAATAATATTCCAGCCGGAGCCTAGCGGATCACTCTCCGGGTCAAGAAAGGTCAGCACCCGTTGTTTCTGATAATCGCGCATCAGCATCCACACCAGAGGCACACAAGCGCCAGCCAACGCCATCGCCGCCATAATATAGCGCCAGAACAGACCCGATAACAACAACACAAAAATGCCGCTCGATGCAATCAATAGCGCTGTTCCCAAGTCAGGTTGCTTGGCGATCAGTAGCGTCGGTATCAGCATAATGACCAGCACTTTGAACGCATGCGACAGACTTGGCGGCAACGGCTTCTCGGCAAAGTACCAGGCCAGGGTCATCGGCACGATCAGTTTCATCAACTCCGACGGTTGAAACCGAGGCAATCCGGGCAGTTGCAACCAGCGCTGCGCTCCCTTAGCACCAACCCCCACCAGTATCACGGCAATCAGGGTTAGCACCCCAGCAACAAACAACCAGGGAGCCCAACGCCGAAACAGCCGCGGCGGGGTACAGGCGATCACCAGCATCAACCCAAAGGCAACACCGTAACGCACCAACTGGCGCTGAACAGCTGGCATACTCTGGCCGGATGCGCTGTAAAAAATAAATAAGCCATACCCCGCCAAAGCCAGTAATAGCAGCAGCAAGGTCGCATCCAGGTGGGTATACGACCACCAGCTGCGGCCACGACTGAAAAAAACTTGCGCTTCGGGCATGGTCCGCTGGAAATCCTGGACATTCACGGCTGACCCTCCCCTTGAACCGAGACCACGGAGGCGCTTTCTCGGAGTAGATAACTGTCCAACACCTGACGCGCTACCGGCGCGGCAGCACTGCTGCCTCCCCCGCCATTTTCAACCACCACCGCGATGACAATCTGCGGATTATCAATCGGCGCAAAGCCCACAAACAGCCCATGGTCACGGTGCTTCTCTGCCAGTTTTTCAGCATCATAACGTTCATTCTGTTTGATCCCCAGTACCTGAGCGGTACCGGTTTTACCCGCAATCCGATAAGAACTTCCAGCACCACTTCGGCGCGCCGTACCGTGCGCACCGTGCATCACCTCCTCCATCGAGCGGATGATGAAATCCCAATAACTATCACGTTTGAGCGCCACCGGATCCATGCGCTTTTTTTCAGGCACCTCGAGGGTAAATTCAAGCCCCTGGGCATCCTGCCCTGCCATTGATTTTAGCATCCGCGGATTGATCCATGTGCCACGATTGGCAATCACCATCGTCGCTGTCGCTAACTGCAGCGGGGTCGATACAAGAAAACCCTGCCCTATACTCAGATTCAGTGAATCACCCGCAAACCAGGAGCTACCGCGATCCGCCTTTTTCCACGCCCGCGAGGGTAAAAAGGCCCCATGCGCTTCGGGCAGATCGAGGCTGGTTTCCTTGCCGAACCCGAATCGCCCCAAATAATCCGACATAGGGTCGATCCCCATTCGATTACCTACATCATAAAAAAACACATCGCAGGATTCGGCAATCGCCTCTCGTAAACCGACCCGACCGTGGCCCTGGCGCTTCCAATCACGATAAAAACGCCCGCCCGTGGTGAGCTGATACCAACCCGGATCCCAGACCTTGTGCCTCAAGCCGATCGTACCGCTATCGATAGCGGCCAGACCGATAATCGGCTTGATCGTCGACGCAGGTGGATAACGGCCACGCAACGCCCGATTGAACAGCGGCAGATTTTCATCCTGCTGCAACGCTTTATAATCTCGACTGCTGATTCCCGACACAAAGGCATTCGGGTCGTAACCGGGGGTACTGACCAGAGCCAGAATTCCACCGGTCTTCGGGTCAAGCGCCACTACCGCGCCACGCGACTCACCCAGCGCCTGTTCCGCGGCGCGCTGTAACTGCAGGTCTAGATAGAGGGACAGATCCCGACCCGGGATCGGATCCTGCCGCGACAAAACCTGTAGCACCTGCCCCCGCGCATTAGCTTCGACCTGCTGCACCCCCACCGTACCGTGCAGTTGAGCCTCGTAGAACTTTTCTACACCCAGCTTACCGATATAGTTGGTACCGTTATAATTCTGCTCATCAAGCCTCTTCAACTCTTGCTGATTAATGCGCCCCACATACCCGAGCGCATGGACCAGCGAGGTACCCTGCGGATAATGACGGATCAACTCAGCATCGATCTGCACCCCGGGCAGGCGATGAAAGTTAACGGCAACCCGGGCGATCTCCTCTTCACCCAGTCGAAACCGCAGCGGCACGGCCTCGTAAGGCCTGCGACGCTGTTTCTGACGACGCTCAAAACCTTCGATATCTCGTTCGCTGATGGTAACCAGCGTCGCCAGCTCTGCAATAGTGGCGTCCAGATCGGCGATCCGCTCTTTCACCAGGCTGAGCGTTGGACTGGGCCGGTTTTCGGCTAACAGCACTCCGTTAGCGTCATAGATCAGCCCTCTATTGGGCGGCACTGCTTGCAGCTGAATGCGATTACGATCTGACAGCGAGCGGTAGCGTTCATGCTCGCTGACCTGCAGGTACATCAGCCGACTCACCAGCGCGGCCATCAGCAGCAGCACCAGCACAAACGCCAGTAGCGCCCGAAACTGAAAGGAACGGCGTTCGCGTTGATGATCTTTGAGGGCAACCGGTTTACGCATACAGCAACGACACTTTATTAAGCACTAACACTCTATTAAGCACTAACACGGT
>SDWN01000669.1 GCA_004195305.1 Neptunomonas sp.
TGTCAGAATAAAACCGACTCACAGGGATAATGTGGGAAGTGTCTTAAATACAGAAGCAATTTCAGCCAGACCTACAGGGATAATGAAAGAATAGATCGGATGCATCGTGGCTGAGCTTTGTGGGTAATCAGGTATAGGCTTGACCGATCGTAGCGAGGGGAAGACCGATTAGAGACAGTTTTCGAACTCTTTTGAGGCTAATAGTGGTTCTATTAAACGAAAAGAGGGTAAAAAATGGCCAAAGTCGGCTTTCCCGTACGACTGCATGGATGCAGGAGGTAGAGCAACGCAGGAGCGGTTGCCGAGTAGATCAGCGTTAAGTCCGACAGACTGCTCGTGGAAACTGTTGGGACCGCGGATGTTCTCGTGATCTTGCGGTAGCTCGGTGGCCAGACTCAGCTGCTCGGGGAGTTGGTCGCGGTTGCTGCGCAGGATTGATTTAATCTGCTTGAGCCTTATCAGCCCCTCCTTGTTGGCGATCCGACCGCTGAGGTTAAGACGGGCGGTGAGATATTTCCGGCTCAGATTCAAGAGCCCCAGACAGAGCCGGTAGGCCATGACCTAAATGGCCAATCCTGAGCGGCAGGACAGGCGATCTTATCGCCTCTGGAGTCAGTTTTTTTTACAAAATGAATTACTAAAACCTGGGCCTGACAGGTAATCTATTGAATACAAAAAACAAACAAGTTATTGGCGTAATCACTGCATGACACTTTCTTTAATAGAAACTCGAATGCAGCGTCCCGAATGAAATACTTTATTTCTATTCATGACTCCATAAGGCGCAGAGGATTAAAAAGATGCTATCTATAATTGTCATCTATGTTTTTTCTGCATCGTTTCATTATTAACCGCATCAGACCTTGTGCATTCTTCGTCTTTACTAAGCAAGGAGGGGCGCATTAATTGAATTTCCGTACCATTCAAAACTGCGGGTTTGGCTTGCTGATTGTCGGTGTTTTGCAAGTAGACGCGGTAGCCAAAACAGCACAAGAGCAAGCGGCAAGCAATTCTGCTAATTGGTCGGGCAACACTCCACCTGAGGGGTGGGCGGAGAAAGCGTATTCTCCAAATAATATGACACCAGACTATGGCTCTGGATTTAACCCGGATGGCTCTCCTGTTACCGAGCCAGCCGAGGGAGAAGAGGCGGCTCAACCCCCGTCACCGTATGATGCATTCAAAGACCCTTTCCACCCTTTAAAAAACCCCACCGCCCCTCCTAAAGAGTGGGTGGAACAGGAAGTTGATGTTGATGAGGACGGTGATGGTCAGCCCGATTTAGACGCCGATGGAAACAAAAAGAAAAAGACGGTTGGTGTTATTCCAAAAGATCAGAGCCCACCGGTACGACGGTCGCATGCAGATGTAGACTGGGGGGAGCGCTACTACGGATCGCAATTTGATCAGTATCTTTTTATTACCAATAAATGTGGCTCTGAGCAGCCGGTGCAAATTACCGTTACGGGTATCAACACCTACGTCAACTTTCCTAAGACCGTTATGGTTAGCGCGGGTGAAACCAAGAAGGTAACAGGAAAGGTTAAATTGCCAGAAGAGCCTTCTCCTCCGATTAATATTGGGATGCCAGGTGCACCGGGCTGGGGTTGGGTTCAGTATGATCCGCCGCCTCCTGGCCAACCCTATCCGTTGCCAAAAATGCATCAACCCAATTTCGTTCAGGTCGAAGGTGAGATAGAAACCTGGCACCCTTGGGCGCCGGGCTCCTCGGGTGATGAAGGCGACTGCCTGCCAAAATTGACCACCTTCACGGTTACCGGCCATATCCACTTTCGTCCTCCACCTCCAGAGGGTGGAGGACCCAGTCAGCTCGCGACTCCTGATGTCTGTGAGGTTTATTGGCTACTAGGGGTTCCTCCGGCTCAGCTGGGTGATACTGATTGCACTGAGAAGATGCGGGAACTTGCCTCACACTTCGTGGCAAAGATCCTCGTTCCCTATATTCAGAATGCTCCAGACGAATGGTTATGGCTGCCAGATGCCGGACAAGTTCAACAGATGAGTATTTCTGAATTGCTGGCGTTGAAAGCTCGCGCAGATTCACTGATGGGGTGGCAATAACCCATGGATATGGCCTTATGTCGTTATAAAGAAATACTGATGCTGTTAGCAGGGCTGCTGCTTGGACTTTGTGCGTCACTGGCGTCGGCCGAGGATGATTGGCAGCAAGCGGCTGCTCGAGCCGCTCAGACAACTAAAAGCTTTTATGAAACCAACGGCGCACGCGATACCCGTGTCATCCCCGAAGCTTATAAAGTCCCCGTCACGAACCCCCGTGCTCATATCGAGGAAGCTGATCGCAAAGTTGCTGCGCAACAAGCGGCAATGCGTGCCAAGGAGCGCGCAGCAGAGCGCGAAGTGATCAAAGGACTGAAAACGGCACGAACTGAAACCAGAACTCACTATGTTGCTGATCTTAAAGGGATCCAGACTAACCTGCAGGATTTACAATCCCGGTTGGCGACGGCGCAAAGCGATAAGAAAAAAGCAGAGGCTGACAAAGCCGCCTTAAAAAAAGACCAGAATATTGTTGAATCAGGAATTAAGACACTGGGTTCAGGCGTTGGGGTCGGTGAGCAAGCTCTCCTAGATGCCAGAATCAGGGATGCGGATAGTCGAATAAAAATCCTGACAGGGCAGGTGCGGCATGTTCAGGAAGCACTCAGCACCAAACAAGGCGAAGTGGTTCGTGTCGAAACGCGTTTTGAACTTGAAATCGCCAAAGCACAGTCAACCTCAAGGGCCGCAGAAGAGGCTAGACGGCTGGAAGAGGCGACCAGGCTCGCACGTGATTACATTACCCAAGGAGAACAGATAAAAGCGGCTGAAGAGCAGTTTGCCGCCACCATTCTAAACCTAGATACCCGTATCGCGACCGCCACGAGAAATGGTCTTGATGGCGTTGCGGCTCAACTAGAGAAAGATAAAAAGAAAACGATTGAGGTGCGAGCGGCAGTTAAGAAGAGTCAGGAGGGCGCGCAGGATGCCAGTCGTCGACTGTTGACCGATACCTACACAGAGAATCGCAGGGACGGAATAGGTCCTACCAGTACGGTTGGTCTGCGTAGTGATCTTCGTCGGGCAGCTCGGGAAGAAGGGAAGGACCCTAAAGCTGCAGAAGACCTTGTCGATCATGACGCTGTTAACAGGACCAAAACCAGCGCCAAAGTCATTGCCGATGCGGCTCATAAGAGTACCGAACACACCAGTATCTTTAATGAGGTAACCAGTGAGTCCGTTCATGACTTCTTTCTTGATCTTAAAGAAGACAAACTGACCTGGTACGAATTTTCCCTGCGGGTGGGGTCTTATACCAAGGGGGCTGGAAGAGCGACCAAAGATGCTGTCGTTGACCTGTTGACCTTGGTTAAAGAGATTGGAGATACCGCCGGTGAAACCTTCGAATCGCAGCTGTTGGAACGGCTTGGAATCGATAGCCATGTGTTTGGCAGGGAAAACCTTGAACTGCTAGAAAAGCTGGCGACCCAAGGTGCAATTCTGCTCGACCCGGATAACCCGGAAGGCGACAAAATTGCCACTGATATTGTGCGTATGGTAGAGCAGCTTGAGCGCTTGGCTACCCGGAAGATCGAGAAGACTGCCGGTAAAGGAGATGTCCACAAAGCGCTTGAAGGTGTGGGCTATATCGCTGCGACCGTCGTAGGTGCTGAATCAGCCGTCATTGACGGCGTGGTGATCACCGCAAAGATCGTGGGAAAAGGCACAAAACTTATTACCGGGGCAGGCAAGACTGATGATGTCGCTAGAGCGGCGGCTGCGGCGGAAGAGCTGTCTGATGCCGGTAAACTCGCACCGGATACAACGGCTGCAGGTCGGCGTCCGACTACCGGTGCTGCTCGAACCGCTCCAGGTGAATCACCTAAGATAGAAGAAATTGCAATTATCATTGATCCCAATGCTGGCAAAATTGATCCTGCGACAGGAGACCCTTCTGACCTGTTGGTGGGGGGATCGGTCAAACTATCCAATGGCCAGACGGCTCAACTTGTACCCGATGCCAAGTTAGGAGAAGGCTCCTTCTCCACTGCTTTCACAGCCAAAACCGCGGACGGTAGGGTTATTACCGGCGCTGACGGCAAGCCATTGGTGATTAAGGTCACCAACAATAAGGCGGATGGACTCGATGGCGTCGGCTATAAAGGGCTGGAAGGTATCGATGCGAATGTAATAGAGGTACCCAGGGTTCACTCCAGTGCTGGCCTGGGTGATGGTTTGGGTAAAGACTTCAGCGGTGGGTCTATTCATGTTGTCGATGAAGGCCCCGCTGATTTTAAAAAGGTGGCCACGGACGGCAGTAAGACGCCAGAAGGGTATACCAAGGTCAAACCCATGACGGGTGGACAGGCTATCGCCTTTGATAAGGCGATGCGGGCGCTGAATGAAAAAGGCTGGGTATGGCTAGATAACAAATACGATAACTATTCCTTTCGCAAGGTGGGTGAACCTGACGAGTGGAAACTGGTCATTATTGATCCGGGCGGCATTATTCCTATAAAAGGCTTGGATCCCAAAAAAGCCCGTGAGTTGCAGCAGTTTATTGATAACCCAACATGGGGACGCGCCGGCAGCCAAATGAACCGTATGTCCAGGCAAGCCAGGATTGCCAGTAAATTTGATGAAGACATCGATTTTGATTTGATTTTCAAACTCACCGGCAAGCGATACGACACGCTGATGGGGGGATCTGACGCAAGTATCCCCTACAACGTTCAAAACGGCACCATCTTTAAAAAGACCAGTGATTTAGCCGCAGCCAGTACACCGGAGGAGGTGGCTGCTGCGCGTAAGAAACTGAGAACAGCGCAACAGGCTGGCGAAGGCGCTGATAATGTCGCTGGCCCAGCAACGGCAGCAGGGGATGCGTTGCCACCACCCAAGGTCGATGGGGAAGGACCACAGAGCAATCCTTCTGTCGCTCGTGAAGGTGATGCCAAACCGGTTAAGTCGGAAACGGGTGATGGCGCTGTCACCACGGATGAGGATGGTTATATCTGGCCACAAAAAAGAACACCCTATCGAGACTTTAGCAATGACGAAGAAGGCGGTGGTGCAGGCAACGGGATGGCTATTTCCATGGGTGGCGGCAGTTTTACGCCAGTTGTCCCTCCTATCTTCTTTGAATTCGGTCCGAGTGGTTCAATTTGGGATGAAGATTCTTGGATTCAACCCCCTACCGAAACAGGTTCCGCCTGGGATGGCAGCTCCAATAGCGGTGACGGAATACTGGTGGAGCTGATTCGAATCATCCGCATCGACGGTAACAACCCCTATAACCAGCAAGATCCGTTGGAATCGGGAAGCAATAAAGGCAGTAGTGGATCTGATAGCGATTCTGGGTCTGGGTCTGGTTTGGATATTCAAGTCGTGCAATTAGGTAGCGAAATCATTCCTATCAGCCAACTCTCTATTGCCAGCCCTGATGCTTGTTCTTCCTTGCATTACCACGCATCGTCGTCAGTACGTGCCTGCAGCGGGGTATTTGTATCCGACCCTGCTCCAAGGACGTGTGGTTATGGGGTCGTAGGGAGCGAGTTCGACTTCCCATTAGCTTCTTGTGCGAACCCTTAGCGAAGGTATGCAGATGATGAACATTCCTAACGCACGACGATATTTTCGGGTATTGCTTTTATCGATGCTAGGGATGTTTGCCCTCGCTTCCCAGGCGCACCAGTTTCGTCAGTTTGATCCCATTCCAACCCCGCAGCAGCAATCGAAGGTTTTGCCGCAGGGGGCCGTGGCCAGTGAAACACTTCGTCCGATACCAAAGCAGCTGGTCGAGCCGCAATTACGTGCGTTGATTAAAAAATGGAACAGCCCGGCGATGAAGGAGACATTAGCCGCTGAATTTTACGACCGGTCTCGGTTGCTTGATGCCGTCGACGGTATCGTCCCACGCAGTGCCATCTTGCGCCTTCAGTCAATTCAAGGGATACAAACGCTACAGCAGTATTCAATTCCTGATGAAAATAAGCGAGTTAGCATCATATCAGCCACGGCCAGAACTCAGCTTGAATATAACGGTAGCAGTGGCTTTATACGCTTGCCGGGCACTAATGAATTCATCCTTAAAGTAACTGAGTCCATGGGAAGTCCGTAATGAAACGGCAGCTTATGAGATGGAAATACGTGCAACTAGCCATCGGGGTATCTCTATTAGGGGGTGCGCCTGTGGCTGTGTGTGATGACTGGCAAGTTAACGGTTTCAATACGTTGAGGCTTGAAACTTACGATTCTGATGGCGCTATGGCTGCTAGCCCGTATCCTTTCAACGGCGGTCAATACTATAACGAATTCAACCTGAATTTTTCGAAACGAGAATCGCCATATGCACGCTGGGTTGGCCAGATGTACGGTGTTTTTAACAGCTCTGACTATCGCTCTAGTGAAACCGGTTTTGTCCCTGAAAAATTGAGCCTAATGCGCGAGAAAGGAGATGCTGACCTGCCCTATCGGCTGCATGTTGGTGACTATTATGGCTATTTCAGTTACTTGACCCTGCAAAACTCATTAAAGGGGGCTCAGCTTGAGTTGCAGCCGAGTGTCGATGCGGATGGAGGTCGACACTCTATCGTCCTGCTCGTTGGCGAAAATGATTCTCAGTGGAAAGGGATCGATCCAGGGGATGATTTGACGGCGGGTATCTCCTGGTTGATCGAAGATCAGCGCTGGGGCGTACTCAACTTTAACTTGGTGAGCAATCAGCGTAATGGCGACACGGGTGTTGCCACGCTTGACCGTGATCAAACCGTTGTGAGTGCAGCGATACTCAAACAGTATGATTTTTCGCTTCAGTCTCTATCGATTGAAGGAGAGCTGGCCTATATGCGTGGTGATCACAACGGCATAACCTCCGCCGCCAGTGGTCAAAGCCAAAACGGTACGGGTGCGTTCATCGAGCTAACAGGGCAGCACCATCAATTACCGCTGGACTACCGCTTTCGTACCGACTTTTATGATCAGGACTTTCAGCCTGCCGGCGCGGTAACTATTTCTGACCGACGCTCGACCGAAATGCACGGGGGCTGGTTTTTTGATTCAGGCCTTCGGTTGCGGGGCCGCGCCCAATATTTTGAAGATGATGTAGACTCTGCAAATCCTACCAATACCTACACGCTTGGCGCCAATCTGGGTGGTGCCCTAGGGGCAATAGGGCTTTCCGGTGTTCAGGGAAGTGTAGATGGCTATTATCAAACGGTGCAGGATGACAATCGTAGCACCGATCAATACGTTCAAGCATTAAATGCTAACGTCAGCAAGAACCTGCCGGATGACTGGTTAGGGCGGGTTAGCCTGTATGCTCAACACCTTGAGGATGACAGCGTGACGGATGCGGATTCTCAGACTTATCAAGTCACAGTTGATGGGAGTCACCCGGTAGCGTTATTAGGTTTTAATGGCACCATCGTACCCGGTGCATCACTCAGAGTGGTTAAAGATAGCGGAGAGACTACCGACTGGGGGCCGACACTGGCTCTTTTTTTGAATCGTGGTGCCCATGGCGTTCGGTTTAATTATAACTTCTTGGCTGAAAACACTCAGCTTGCGGGCGTTAGTGATGTAAACACCCATAGTTTATCAATGGATTATCGTTACCAAACTGACATCAATACGCTGGGTGTTGAAGTCGAACTGTTTGACCGGGAGCCCTCTCCCGGAGCCGACACGGATGCTTATGCGGTACGTCTGTTTTGGACTTTCTACTTTGATAATCAGCCCTATACCCCGTCGGCCCGAGCAGGAGCCGGGCAGACGTCAGATTATAGTCGTCAAGTTGCTGCAGATATTTCTGAACTAGCCCCTGGGTTATTGTTACGTGATGCCGAAATAGCCCTGCGCAAGCAGGGATCAGCAAGACCTATCTTGTTGAGCAACCTTCAAGTCTATGAGTACCCGCTGCTTACTGCGATTGATCAACGGCAGCGCGTCATTTTCAGTCATACCGGTCAACAGCTCCACTATTCGGCGTTAATCATCGAGTTTGATGATATCGGAAATACCGCAACGATTGCTCAAACTTACCATCGCGTCAGGAGTGAGTTGATTAAGCGTTACGGCCCACCGTCAGTAACCTTTGAAGAAGGTAGGTTTAGCAAATCTATAGTATCGAATATCAACACAGGCAGCCTGTTACGGGTGGACGAATGGCCGACTCAGCAGGGAACACTGCGGTTTGGTATTCCTCGCAGGCTTGATGGTCAAGTCAGAATGGAGCTACAGCACCGTCGGAGCTTCTCTAACCCGAGAGATACATTATGGAGTGTCGAACAGGTTCGCTAGTACTGACAATTGTTAATCAGCGTCGGAAAATTGACCAGATTCAGCGTCCAGTTTTGACCAGGGTATATGGGAGGAAAGCCCCCGTTTGGGCTGGGCTGCAACCGCGTTCTTGATGGTCAATTTTCAATGCTGAAAGAGGTCAAACCGAGTAGCTGAATAACATGGCTAGACGCCATCCACGACTATTAGTCATATATTGAACGATTGTGCTGGGGGCCCTTTAGAACAAGCAGTTGAACAGATACCCCGATGCTACACACAAAATTATCCACAGGAATTGTGGGTAACTGGTAGTTCGTAGCACACACAACGCTGACTTCAGATATCGACAGCTGTATCTACTGAGCTGACATTCTTTTGGGCGACATGGTTGGATTCTTATCAACCCCAAGCAGCCAAGTTATTACCTATCGTTACCACTGTGTTAGCCTCAGAAATGAGTGCAATGCACATCGGCATGCGTGGCCTATCAGTAAAAAATGAAGGATGAAAATATGACGTTAACGATCGAGTTTTTTGGTTCTCTACAAAGTCCTTATTGCTATTTCGCACTAGACCGGCTCGAGGATATGAAGCGCGACTTGAAAGTTGAAGTTGTGATGCGTCCAGTTCTTCCTGGAGTGATTCGTATACCGGATACCTTTGCTGATCGCTCTAACATGGAAATAGCTTATCTCGAACAAGATGTCGCTAGGACCGCAGACTTTCTATCCCTTCCCTACAGTGAACCATCGCCATCACCCGTGAACTGGATTGAAGGAGGAGGCTGGGTTGCTGGACCTGATCAAGGTCGTATATACCGTCTTTACAACATGCTGTATCAGGCACACCTACTCTCCAAAGAGCATCAGTTGTATGAAGCATTGATGCGAGCCATCTGGTCGGGACAAACACCAGAATGGGATGACGAGCTGCATTTGAGCAAGTGTCTGGCTTTATGCGACTTGCCCGACCATCTGATTGAACAGCAGGACGTTTTGTTGCCGGAAGCTGATTGCTATTTCGCCTCCAATCAACAGGCTATGTTTAAATGCGGGCATTGGGGAGTACCGATGTTCTCCTTGGATGGTGAGCCCTTTTACGGGCAAGATCGCCTCGATCAACTTCGGTGGAGAATTAAGAAATCACTCGGTTGAGTAAGGCTCCCTTTGTCTGCACTGTCGCAGCCCCTGCCTTTACAAGGCGGAGATAGCAGCAAAATCAGCGTCCGCTTTATCGATCCTGATGAGATGGAAAGATTGCTGTGTTCGCAGGCTCCAAGTGACGGCTTAGGGCCGGAAGCGCCCCCTGGTGACCGGAGAGGGCTGACCAGACCAAGAGGCCCTTGCCGACACTTTATGCCGCTCACCTCTGACCAGAGTGGGCTGTTGATGAAACTTCGGAGTTCCATATAACGGACACCCATCGGGGCTAGGGCTCACGGCAGGAGTGGGCACAAAGACGACATCAGATAGGGGCGAGATCGGCAACTGCCCACAGGCATCTCCTGTTAAATGTTCTCAGATACCTGTCCGCTGCAACAAGCCTCGAACCGCAAACGCCAGAATCAGATGACAGGGGCGTTGGCCATAGAGATATCTACTCCGTTAATATCGATTATGGGCGGGTGGGCGGTTCACTTGTTTTTCCTGCTCTGGCCCGGTTAAAGGTACCTCTGGCCTCCTTCAAGGCTCGCGGCATACCGGCTTGAGTAGCCAGCTCTCGGATACGAAGACCGACTACTTCCGGCACCATCTTCCCAGCGCGCTTCAATCCGACGAGGCGAGACCAGACGGCTTCCTTTTTACGGACCTGATGAGGCTGAAAGTTATCCATATCGCGTGCGGTTAGGGGCTGCTCCAGTTTCAGGGCGCCCGCCGCAACC
>SDWN01000883.1 GCA_004195305.1 Neptunomonas sp.
AATTGCAGCACCCTCCTGGCTGGCGACGCAGCCGCCGACGCCGATCATCAAATCGGGACGCTGTTGCTTTAGCTTTTTCCACCGGCCCAGTTGGTGAAACACCTTATCCTGCGCTTTTTCGCGGATCGAGCAGGTGTTCAGTAACAGGATGTCGGCGTCTTCCGGGTTGTCGGTGAGCTCCATCTCATGACTCTCCCCCAGCAGGTCGGAGATGCGCGACGAGTCGTATTCGTTCATCTGACAACCGTGGGTTTTGATGTACAGCTTTTTGACCATGGAGCGACTACCCTTCAATATTTTTTGGGTTACCAGCATAACGATAGCCCGAGAGTAAACATAAACCGCCCATTGTACCGGCTCCAGTCCTGCTTAGGCCAGTCAAAAGAGTCTGGTGTGAACGCGAGGCTGGCGTGGGGGTTATTTTTGCCTGTGGCTGCTTGCTCGGGTGCTAACCGATCCGTCAGGTGGTGGTCGTTATAGTCATTGCCGTATCCGCCGATTCTGCCAATTAACTGTTGATGGCAAGCAAGGCTTGCGTCCGAAGGGGTGAACTGGAAAACTACAGTATATTGTAGTTGTTGAACCTTGTGCCGATGTCAGTTTTCAGTCGAGCAGCTCAGGAGCATATTTTGCAGAAGAAATTCCTCTTTTATTCGGATTTTAATTGTCCGTTCTGCTTTGCTCTGAATGAGCGGATTCTGATGCTGGGTGACAGCGCGAAAGTGCTTTGGCGTGGCATTGAGCACATGCCTGCCGCCTCAAGCAAGCATGCAACGCTGGTGGATCAGACCCAGTTGATCAACGAGGTCGGGGTGGTGCGTAAGCGGGCTCCTGAGGTGGCGCTGGTGACGCCTGCCTTTCGTCCTAAAACTGCGTTAGCTAATGCATTGATTTGGAAATTAGCATTTCAACTCGATAGTAGCAGGCCGTTATCTGAATTGCGGACCCTTATTTACCGTGCTTATTGGCAGGATGGCGGGGATATATCTAACCCCGAGGTGTTGCGTGAGCTTTGTTCACAGGTTGCGTTAGAGTATCCCGAAGAGGGTTTCGAAATAGCGGCAGAACCGGAATTGGCGCAGTGGCAGCAACAGTGGCAGGGTGAACAGTTTCATTGTCGATTACCGGCGATGTTGTCTGAGGAGCAGGGCAAGCCGCTGCTCGGCTTTCCTACCTATGATCTGCTATCGGGATTTTTTTCCGGCAGTGATCTGCCGCAGCTACCTGAAAGTTTGGCCACTTGTGAACTCCGGCCGAAGCAGAGTTTGCTTTTAATTGGCGCGGGTATCGAACAGCGCTGTGATGTCACCGAGCTGCGCGCAGCGTATCAGATTGAAGTGGTTGCGGGCGTGGAAGAGGCGCAAATCTGGCACCGGGCACAGTCATGTTTGCCTGATATGATTTTGATCGATCATATGAGCCTGGGTGCTCTCGGTTTGCAGTACTGCTCCGCGCTGCGGACCGATCCGGTTCATCGCAATACGGTGCTGATCGTATTGCTGGCGGCTCCTGATCAGGCGTTAGAGCTGGCTGGTTTTGACGCCGGAGCAACCGATGTTATGTTTGATCTGACTAACCCGAAAATTTGTCAGGCACGCCTGGATCTGCAGTTGCGCATGAAACGCAGCGCGGTGCTGCTGGCCGCTCTGGCGCGGTTGGACTATCTGACCGAGCTGCCTAACCGACGTGAGTTTGACCGCATGCTGGAAGCGGAGTGGTTGCGGTCAAGGCGCGAGGGAGTCGCGCTGAGCGTGGTGCTGATCGATATCGATCATTTCAAACTCTATAATGATAATTACGGTCATTCGCAAGGTGACGATTGTTTGCGTCAGGTGGCTCGGGCGATGGCAAAATGCCTGCGTCGTCCGGCGGATCTGCTGGCGCGTTATGGGGGGGAGGAGTTTGTAGCGGTGTTGCCTGAAACCGATGCCGAAGGCGCAGCGGTCGTGGCCGAAACTCTAATTCAGGCGGTGCGTGACGTTGAACTCACGCATGCGTACTCATTGGCAGCCGAGTTTGTGACTATCAGTGCCGGTGTTGCGTCGATGGTGCCCAGTAATGATGCAACTCCCCGGGCACTGTCTGAACAGGCCGATAGGGCGCTATATGAAGCCAAGGAGTCGGGGCGTAACCGGGTTTGTGTTGCGCGCGTATGCGCATCTAAACAAGGGGGCTGAATAGCTGAGGCGCCACCCAGTAGTCTGTTTTTCCGATCGATGATCGACTCTCACCTCTAGCAGGAGTGTTTTATGCCTAGTCTGGCCCGATTGCAACGGATCGTTCAGGACGTCAATACTGCAGCTTCGCTTGATGAGATGCTCCGCATGATCTCCTCTCAGGTTAAGGACGTTATGGCGGTTGATGTCTGTAGTATCTACCTGATGGATTCTGATCGGGAAGAGTTGGTGCTGATGCATACGCTGGGGCTGAATGCCACGTCTGTAGGTCGGATTCGGCTGCCGCTCGGCGATGGTTTGGTGGGTTTTGTCGGTGAGCAACAGCAGTTGCTTAACGTAGAGGATGCTCCCCGGCACCCCAAATTCCATTTTTTCTCTGAAGCTAAAGAAGAAAATATTCACGCATTTCTCGGTGTTCCGATCATCCATTTTCGCAAATTGGTGGGTGTGTTGGTGGTGCAGCAGCGCGCCATTCGTCGCTTTGATGATGAAGATGAAGCCTTTTTGGTCACGATAGCAGCGCATCTGTCCGGTGCGCTGAATGATGCTATCGGCAGCGGCAAAATTTCTGAACTGCTGAAAACCAGTAAGAAAACCAATAATTTTGTCAACGGCATCGTCGGCTCTACCGGGGTGGGTATCGGTTGGGTGGTGGCGGCAGGCAGTCGCCTTAGCTTCAAGGATGTGGAGGATCTCTGTTCGCTCGATCCTGTGGCCGAATTGGCGCTATTCGATCAAGCGGTTGTGGGGGTCCGTGCACAATTGGTTCAAGGGCAGCAGCTGATGGCTGGAACGCCGGGCGATGTGCAGGCTATTTTTGATGCCTACCGGATGATTTTGGATTCGGACGATCTACAGTGCGCTATTCGTGACCGTATTAAGGCCGGGGCCATAGCCCCCGCGGCGCTTAAAATTGTTATTGAAGAGCATGCGGCTATTTTTGAGGCGATGGAGGATCTTTACTTCCGGGCGCGCGGTGAGGATATTCGCGATATCGGCCTGCGTCTGCTGCGTCTTTTGCTTGAGCCCGATGCGGTTGAGGTGAGTTACGATCGGCCCACTATTTTAGTGGGGAGTGTTGTCGGTGTATCCGATATTGCCCAGGTTCCGCATGGCAAGTTGGTGGGTATTGTCTGCAAGCAGGGGTCGGCATTGTCGCATACCGCGATCCTTGCCAGTGCGCTGGGTATTCCTGCGGTGATGGGGGTAGGTGAGCTGCCGGTGCGAAAATTGGTGGGCAAATCAGCCATTATTGACGGATATCAGGGGCGGGTGCATTTCCAGCCCTCCAGTGCGTTGCGCGCTGAGTTTATCCGGCTGGCAAGAAAGGATAGCGAATTTGATCGATCGCTGGAAAAACTGCGAGACCTCCCTGCTGCAACACTCGACGGTTTTCGGGTAAATATGTTTGTTAATACCGGCCTGCTCTCGGATATTACCCCCGGTTTGGAGCGCGGAGCGGAAGGGGTGGGGCTGTACCGTACCGAGATCCCCTTTATGGTTCACGAGAGTTTTCCGACCGAAGAGGAGCAGTATAGGGTCTACCGTAAGGTATTGAGTCAGTTTCATCCACGTCCGGTGACGATGCGTACCCTCGATATCGGCGGCGACAAACCGCTGCCCTACTTTCCTGTGCAGGAGGATAACCCCTATCTGGGCTGGCGAGGGATCCGCTTCACCCTCGACCATCCGGAAATATTTCTCGGTCAGATCCGTGCCATGCTGCGTGCGAATGAAGGGCTGAATAACCTTAAAATAATGCTGCCCATGATCAGTAGTGTCGATGAGGTCGATAGCTTCTTTGAACTGCTGCGTAAGGCGATGAAAGCGTTGCGCAGTGAAGGGTTGGAGATTGACAAGCCACCGGTGGGTATCATGGTTGAGGTGCCCGCAACCATGTTTTTGCTCGACTACATGGGCTGGCGCCTGGACTTTATCTCAATCGGAACCAACGATCTGACCCAGTATTTACTGGCCGTTGATCGGAATAACCAGAGCGTTGCCAGTTTGTTCTCCCGGCTGCATCCGAGTGTGGTCCGTGCGCTGCACTACATTACCGAACAGGCGTATAAGAATGGCCTGGACGTGAGTCTCTGTGGTGAGCTGGCTGCGGACCCCGCTGCGGTCTTGTTATTGTTGGGAATGGGGGTTAAATCCTTCAGCATGAACGCCCACAGCCTTCCCAGGATCAAGCATGTCATTCGTTCAGTCAGCCGTCTGCAAACAGAAGGCCTGGTGGCTAACGCGTTACGGATGCAGAGTGAGACCGAGATTCGTCTGATGCTTAATAAGGCGCTGGAAAACGCAGGGCTGGAGGAGCATCTGGTGAGAAGAGGTAAGATCAGTAACAAGGCCGCATCGGCAAAATAATGTCGTCAGCCTTGAGGATCTCTACGCAAAGGGTGAGCTTTGTTTGAATAGTAGCCACTTTGCTGCGGGCGTTAGAGCGGGAATTGTACGAGGGTAGCACGGGCGCTGTACGGGTGTAGTGAGAGTGTAGAGCGGGAGTACGGCGATTCGAAAGTCAATAAAAAGGCGCCTATTAACCGGTTGGGTTAATAGGCGCCTTTTTTGTTCAATTGAGCGCGGGGTCTGTTTCGATTAGGGCTATTGCTCTAATGCCTGTTCAGGGGCGACAAATTCATACCCGAGTGCATCTGCGACCGCTTTATAGGTGATCATCCCCTTATGGACGTTAAGACCGTTGAGCAGGTGCTTATCGTTCAATAGTGCTTGCTTGGGGTCGGCCGCCAGTGCCAGGGCAAACGGTAAGGTGGCGTTATTCAGCGCCATGGTCGCAGTACGGGCAACACCACCGGGCATGTTGGCAACGCAGTAATGCACCACATCATCAATCACGTAGGTCGGTTCCTGGTGGGTTGTAGCTTTGGATGTTTCGAAGCAGCCGCCCTGATCGATAGCAACATCCACGACCACCGACCCTTTTTTCATCTTGCTGATCATCGCACGGGTCAGCAGCTTGGGGGCTGCTGCGCCGGGGATCAGTACCGCACCGATGACCAGGTCGGCCTCAAGAGCATACTCTTCAATAGCGGTCGCTGTGGAGTAGACGCATTTGATCTGGCCTTTGAACTCCGCATCCAGCTGACGCAGACGGGGCAGTGACCGGTCCATAAGGGTGACATCGGCGCCCATGCCTGCAGCCATCGTCGCGGCATTGACGCCAACGACACCGCCACCGATGACCAATACTTTAGCCGGTGCAACACCCGGGACACCGCCCAAGAGAACGCCACGTCCACCCGGTGCTTTTTCCAGATGATGTGCCCCCGCCTGGATTGACATCCGTCCGGCGACTTCGCTCATCGGTGCCAGCAGTGGCAGCCCGCCTTGATTGTCGGTAACGGTCTCGTAAGCGATGCAGGTGGCGCCGGATTTAATCAGCAGTTCGGTTTGCTGTGGATCCGGAGCCAGGTGCAGGTAGGTGTATAGCACCTGACCTTCACGCAGCATCGCACACTCCTGCGGTTGAGGTTCTTTAACCTTGACCACCATATCGGCGCGTTCGAACACCTCGGCGGCGGTCGCAACGATAGATGCGCCCGCAGAAATGTAATCCTCGTTGGAGAAATCGATGCCTACCCCGGCGTTGTTTTCTATGATTACCTGATGGCCACGGTTGACCAGCTCCTGAACGGAAGCGGGGATGAGGCCGACGCGGTATTCGTGGTTTTTAATCTCTTTGGGGATGCCGATTAGCATGGTGTTTCTCCTGCAGGATTGATTGTTTTTATGCGTTACGGGGGATGGGTAACGTAGGGATATGATAGCTAGAATGAGGAAGAGTTATTTGTTTTAATATTTCATGTTTGTGGTTTTTATGGCTGTAAAAATGCTATTTTATGGTAATAAAAATTGCTGTATCGCAGCATAGTCAGCTCATAATGCTTGTGTAAAATATGTGTATGGAGTGCAGCGACACAGCCTATTGATAGAGAAGAGGGATGGTAGGCTGTTACCGTTCATTCTAAGACGTTCTGCTCTTCCACTTACTACGCGCGATAAGCTTGCCTTGTCCTTCATTTAAAAGGCCGTGTTATTGAGACCCACTTCACGGACTGATGTTCACAGGTGTTTTTTTCGCGTTTTAGTTCCGGTATTTGTCGTTTAAATTCAGGTTGAAAAATCACAAACTCCTATTATCAGACCCTCGATAGAAAAACGAAGCTCTGAAAAGAGTTTGAAAATAATAAATGAACGTTAAAAACCTGTGAGGCTAGAGATGGACAATCTGCATTATTTGTCCCGCGAGTACCGTCGCTGGCAAGTCGGGGAGGCGATCGATGCCCCTTTGAGGCTCTATCAAGCACTCGTGCACAAGGACTGGATCGATTACAACGGCCATCTGAGTGAATCCTACTATCTGCTCGCCTTTGGTGATGCGTCTGACGCGCTGTTTCGCTATATCGGTATCGACGAGGCCTACCGAACTTCGGGCTTCTCTTTTTACACCGTTGAATCCCATATCAATTATTACCAAGAAGTTTCTGAAGCTGAACCTCTCTTTTTCAGTACCCAGATCCTGGGTTTGGACGGCAAACGATTACACCTGTTTCACCGCATGGTTCACGGCGAGACTGGTAACTTGCTGGCCACGACCGAACAGATGTTGCTGCATGTTGATATGCATTCTTCTCGTGCCACACCTATTGCACCTGCGGTGTACGAAGCGTTACAGGAGGTCATGAGCGTGCATTCGCTGCTACCTAGGCCCGAACAGGTCGGAAGGGTCATGGCGATACCGGTACCACGCTGAGCGTCACCGGGATAGCGAAACCTAAGCGCTTTTTAATAAAAATAAAACAGCTTAAAAAGGTGAATGTATGGATTTCTGTCTCACTGGCGAGCAGCAATTAATCATTGAGAGCTTGCGTAAGTTTGTAGAACAGGAGCTGTACCCGCATGAGGATGCGGTTGAGCGTAACAACGCGGTAAGCCCAGAGCTTGCGGCGAAAATTCGCGACAAGGCGGTGATGATGGGTTTTTATGCCCCCAACATGCCCGAAGAGCTGGGTGGTGGCGGCTTGGATGGACTAACGATCGCATTGATGGAGATGGAGCTGGGTAAGGCCTCCTTTGCGCTGCAATCGTTGGTCGCCCGTCCCAGCAATATCATGATGGCTTGCCAGGGCGAGCAGGTTGAGAAGTATCTGCTCCCAACTATCCGTGGTGAGCGCACAGAGTGCTTGGCGATGACCGAGCCTGGCGCCGGTTCCGATGTAAGGGCTATGTCCACACGAGCCACCCCGGATGGTGACGACTACCTCTTAAATGGCACTAAACACTTTATTAGCCACGCGGATATCTCCGACTTCGCCATCGTCTTTGCCAGTACCGGTCTTGATGAGGCGGTTGGTGGGCGGTTGGCGAAAAAACGGATCACCTGCTTCCTGGTGGATATGAATACACCTGGCTTTGAAGTAAGGCGGGGTTCTAGCTGTGTCTCACATCGTGGTTATCACCAGTGTGAGTTGATCTTTACCCATTGCCGGGTGCCGAAAACACAGATTCTCGGCGAACTTCATAAAGGCTTCGATGTCGCTAATGAGTGGCTGGGGGCGACCCGGCTCTCCGTTGCTGCCACCTCGGTAGGTCGGGCGCAGCGGGTGTTTGTTATGGCGACCGAGTGGGCGGCAACGCGCAAGCAGTTTGGTCAGAGCATCGGCAAATTCCAGGGCACCTCGTTCAAGCTGGCCGATATGGCTACCGAACTCAAAGCGGCAGAGATGTTGGTATTGAGTGCAGCTTGGAAACTGGATCAGGGTTCGATGGCCGATGAAGATGCGGCGATGGCCAAACTGTACAGCACCGAGATGCTGGCGCGGGTGACCGACAATGCGCTGCAGATCTTTGGCGGGATGGGATTGATGGAGGAGCTGCCGATCGAGCGGTTCTGGCGTGATGCACGGGTAGAGCGGATCTGGGACGGTACCAGTGAGATCCAGCGCCATATCATCTCACGCGCGCTACTACGCCCGTTGGAGCAGTAGACGAGCACAAGTTAACGCCGCTATTTATCCCACAGTGTCATCGGTGAGCTAAACGGAACCGCGTATGAATAAAACGTGTGTCAATAAACAACGATTCGCCAGGTTGTTGTCGCCCAGATCCATCGCCGTGTTCGGACGTAAAGGTGCCGATTATGCGATCCGCGAGAGTCGTAAAATGGGTTTTCAGGGTGAGATCTGGGTCGTGCATCCGACCCTGGATCAGATCGAGGGCTTACCCTGCTATCGCAGTGCCAATGATCTGCCAGAGGCCCCCGATGCAGCCTATGTGGCGGTGAATGCGCAAGTAGCTATCGAGATCGTCGCCGATCTTAATCGAATCGGATGTGGTGGGGCGGTGCTCTATGCCTCGGGGTTTAGCGAGGCTGGACCCCAGGGCGCGCTGCTGCAGCAGGCGCTGGTCGAAGTGGCGGGAGAGATGCCGCTGATCGGTCCCAACTGCTACGGGGTGATCAACTGTATCGACCGTGCGGTGCTGTGGCCGGATCAGCACGGCTGTCGACCGCTCAAGCGGGGAGTCGCGGTGATTACGCAAAGCGGCAATATCGCACTCAACATCACCATGCAGCAGCGCGGCCTGCCACTGGCGTTTATGGTAACGTTGGGCAATCAGGCCAGCATCAGTATCGCCGATGTGATGGAGGCGTTGCTGGATGATGGGCGGGTCAGCGCTATTGGCCTGCATATCGAAGGCATTACCGACCTTGCCGCCTTTGCTAGTGCCGCCGCTCGTGCCCGTGAGCTCTGTATTCCGGTGGTCGCGCTGAAAACGGGTCGCTCTCAGGCCGCAGCAAAAATTGCGCTCAGTCACACGGGGTCGATGACCGGTGCCGATGCGCTGTTTGACGCGCTGTTTAGTCGTTTGGCGATCGTGCGGATGGATACTTTACCGCAATTTATCGAAACGCTGAAGCTCTTGGCGATTTTGGGTCCGCTCAAAGGCAATCGCCTGGCCTCGATGAGCTGTTCAGGGGGGGAGGCTGGCATGATGGCCGATCTGATTGAACCCTTACAAATGGTTTTCCCTGCGCTGGAAGAGGCGCACCAGCAGCAGGTGGAGGCAACGTTGGGGGACGCGGTTCAGTCGGGTAACCCGCTGGACTACCACACCTTCATCTGGGGTGATCAGGCGCGACTCAGTGAAACATTTACCGCCATGATGAGCGCACAGTTCGATGCCACGATTCTGCTACTGGACTGGCCCAGCTACACCGGTGCCGATCCCACACTCTGGGATAGGGCGATGAATGCGCTGGCCACGGCGGCTCAGCGTAACCAGAGCAACGGTATCGTGCTGGCCTCGTTAGACGAATGTATGCCGCCACACGCGATTGATGCCTGCATGCGCCAGGGGCTGGCCCCAATGATCGGACTGGATCTATGTCTGCGCGCATTGGACGCCGCTTACCGGATCGGCTGTGCATTTGCCCAGCCGCAACCGGAGCCGCTTTTAGTGCCGACACCTGTGCCAACAACCATAGGTACGGGAGAGAGCAGGGTTTTGGATGAGTGGCAGGCCAAGCAGTTGCTGCAGGGTTATGGTCTGAAGGTGCCTGTCGGATATTTGGTGAAGAGTGCTGATGAGGCGGCACAAAAGGCCGCGCTGGTCGGGTTTCCGGTGGTGGTTAAGGCGGTTGGTAACCAGCTATTGCACAAGACTGAGCTGGGTGGGGTGCAGGTTGGGCTGCAGACGCCAGAGAGTGTTCGTGACGCTGTCGCGATGATGAGTGCCCTGAGCGATCAGTATTTGGTGGAACAGATGGCTGCCAAGCCGGTTGTCGAGTTGATCATCGGCACTGACCGGGACCCTCAGTTTGGTCCCTATCTGCTGCTTGGCGCTGGGGGCGTGCTGGTCGAATTGTTGCGTGATAGTGCCATCATTTTGCTGCCGACCAGTCGCGCATCGGTGCTCAAAGCCGTGGCAGGGCTAAAGATTGCGACGCTGTTAAACGGTTACCGAGGCGCGCCGG